>PBYL01000321.1 GCA_002729595.1 Thalassovita sp.
AAGGCTCTAACTACAAATTGATAAGGATTCTTCTCCAACTTCACTTTTTTGCCACATCTATAAGTATAAGTTTCAGTGAATGAGTTCATAATTACTTTGTTCAGTTTAAAAAATTTCAGCGGGCTACTATTTATAAAGTTTATCTCCTTTAGTAACCCAATTTATCTATTCAAAAAATGCGCTAATTAGCGCTATATACTTAACGACATTTTGATCGGATGGTTAAAATTCTATCGAATTTGAGGGATTTAGAATATTCTGAGGAGTTTTAAGAATGAAGAAATTTTTCAAAAAAAAATGATCCACTTTGAGTGTAGTGGATCATTTTAAAAGAAATATTTAAACCTTAATATTTACTACCCATCGTAAACCACAATTCTGTGGCTGGTGTATCTTCGCCTTGCCTTGAAATGGCAACAGATAGGTTTGACCCATTCAAATCGTAAGCAGGCTGTGCATACTTTACCCGATTAGGAAAGCTTCTACCTAATGGAATACTATTGCTAAAAATAGTTGGCAAATCTGGTGTATCGTCTGTGATGTAATCTAAGTGGAAATCGCGAGCGACTGCCCAACCCTGATAATCTACAAAGTACAAAGCCAACCAAGCTTGTAAACCAATTTGCTGCAATTGTTCTTCGGTTGTACCACTCAAAGTAGCAATTGGAGAAGCCAAATATCCATTATCCTCTACTTCCCATTGATCAAAAGACGCTTGAATCGCTTGTTGATATAGTGCATTTGCATCACCTCCAAAACCTAAAACCGCTGCTTCAGCTTGCATCAAATAGATCTCAGACATTGGCATAATATATTGATCAATTTCATCACCAATATCTAAAACACCCTCTGTAAGTCTATTTGGTCTAGAAAACATTTCTGTATGCAAGAATGTCTTCATACCATCTACAAAGCGCATCGGCTGGCCAACATAATAATCTGGGCCCTCTTCAATAGTAACTATTAAATCTCCTCCTTCCATTGTTGTGAAATAAGGAACTCCTGCTCTGTCTAGCGTATTCTCTAATAAATAATCAATTTTCTCTTTATTGGCAGTTTCATCATAACCTCCGAAAACCAATTCGCCACCATCAATCGGGTCGGCAAACATTGGTAATCTTGGGTCATCATTATCTTGCAAAGTATTGATTAACTTGGCAGATAGCATCTTCCAAGAACCTGCAAATCTGGTAAAATCGCCATCTCTAGCAGCTACACTCCAACTTACTTCGAGGTCTTTTACTATTTTTACATCTTCCGTAGGTAAAGGATTTGCCAAAGCTTCTGTAATTGCGGCATCGGCAAAAGTTTCTCCGGGAGCTCCGTTTGCTCTTAAGGCAATTCTAAGTTTTATGCCATTGGCAAATGCTTTCCATTTTTGTAAATCTCCATTGAAAAGAATATCGTACTCAGCCAAATCGCTCGCACCTAAACCAGTAACTGTCTCATCTCCAATTACTGCCATCGCATCATCCAAATCGTTAATTACACCTTCGTAAATCGTAATTTGCTCATCAAACTTAGGCTCAAGTATTCCTTCGCCTACTTCTGAATATGGGATTTCTCCAAACTGCTCAGAATACATAAAATAATAATTGGCTTTCATGATATTGCCGACAGCTTCCATCAAATGATTTTCTAATTGACCACCCGGCTCTACTAACCTGAGGAAGCCATCGATGTGCAAGAAATATCCAGACCAGTGATTCCAAGCATCGGCACTGGCTCCCCAACTTCTGGTGGTGTTAAAAACCACATCTGGTTGTTCCCAAGAGTTTTTATAACCGAAAGAAGCATAACCGCCATAAGCTGAACCGATCATGATTCTGGTAAATAAATAAGACCAACTCGGTGGCATCCACATTCTAGTTTGCACATTCGGGAAGAAAAAACGGGCGCTTATATCATCACTCGTCAAACTATCATTATCCCCTTTAAATTCTTCAAATTGATCTGTACACCCAAGCAATATTGAGCAAGTTAGCAAGATGGTTATATATAGTTTATTTATAGCTTTCATTTTCAATAATTTTTAAAATGTGATATTCAAACTCATTCCAAATCTTCTGCTAGAAGGTTGATTGTAATAGAAAATTCCCTGACCGTAGTTAGAAACAGAAACTGAAGATTCTGGATCAACACCATCAGCTTCTTTATGCAAGAAGAATAGATTTCTACCGATGAGTGTAAGCGATGCTTTTTGAATAGGTGTATTGCCAATTAGATTACTAGGGAAATTATAAGTTAATGATACTTCTCTCAATCTAATATTAGATAAATCTTGTACATATGCACCTGGAATACCTGGGAGACGAGCCCAATATTGCTGTGCAGTTATTTCAGTGGTATTTTGCTCATAAGTTGGTTCTTCAGCAGTTCCAGTGTTCACTACTGCATCTAAAACCATTCCTTCTCGACCTTCTAAGGTTGCTTCTATACTACCACGTTCACCCAGTTCTCTGTTTGTCCAAGAAAGAGCTTCACCACCCATTTGTGCATCAATTAAGAAGCTCAATGTGAGGTTTTTGTAACCTATTGTGTTTTGGAAACCGCCAGTAAAGTTTGGCAGATAATTACCTAAAAGTTGTTCTTCATCGGTAGCAACTGGCAAGCCTTCTTCGTCTACCACCATTTTACCATTGTGATATTTAAAGTCGTTACCCCAGATGTCGCCATAATTGCCACCAACTTTAGTTTTTACAGAATAATTATCTCTATAAGTAAATAGGAATGATTCTGAGCCTTCAATAAAAGATTCTAACACACTTGTGTTGTGCGCATAGTTAAGCGTAACATCCCAAAAGAAATTTTCGGTCTCTACAATTGAACCTCCTAAAAGTATTTCAATACCTTCATTAGAAATTTCACCTACGTTGGTTCTCATGTACTCAAATCCTGTAGATGGGTCAACCGGAGCATTTATGATTTGATCGAATGTACTAGACCTATAATAAGTGATGTCTGTATACAATCTGCTTTTTAAGAATTTTAACTCTAAACCTAACTCTGTTGAGCGAGTTGTTTCTGGTTTTAAAGTTGGGTCATCAAAAACATTAGATTGTGTAACTGTAGTTAAACCATTGTAACCAGTGAGATCACTCATGGAGTAATAGATTTCATCATTTTTTGTACCTCCCGAACCAACTTCTGCCCAAGCTACACGGAATTTAGAGAATGATAAGAAATCGCTATTGATGTTGAGCAACTCATTACCTAGTAGTGATAAACTTACAGAAGGATAAAAGAACGACCAGTCGCTAGAAGAACCAGAAGCTGTCCACATTCTAGAATCCCAGTCGTTTCTGCCTGTAAAACTCAAGTAAAGCATTTCTTTATAATCTACTGTACCTGAGAAGTAAAGTGAATAAATTGATGATCTAAATAAAGATTCTGTACCTGCTCTTAAGTCTGCTAAATTGGTGTATAACTGTGAGTTAGGAATGATAAAATTCTCACCAGACTTAGTTGAAGTTTCATTTTTATTAAATCTGTAATTACCACCAGCATTTAAACTGAGGTTAAAATCAGCGCCTACATGCTTATTAAACATCAACAAGAAATCGGCATTTACCTCTGTTTGATCGTAGTAACTATCTGATCTTGAACCATCGTTGGAAATACTTCCACCTTTTGGTGTAATCTGTTCTATTTTATGAGAAAGTTGATCTGAACCTACTCTAACAAAAGCGGTTAAAAAATCATTAAAATCATAAGTTAACTTGGCAAAACCAGTGATTCTATTTCTAAAGTCATCATTAATTTTCTCGTACTGATTGTAATAAGCATTTTCTACCGGAATATTTACATCATATGGATGAATTGATCTGCCAATTTCATCTACATAATTATTTTTAAAATCCTCATTATCAGCATTTCTAACTCTTCTGTACAAATGAGTTGTGGCACTGTTATTAGACCAACCCATTACAGCTCTACTCTGAGCTTTTTGAGTAAAGTAAGTAACTTTTGAATCAAAAGTCATTCTATCTGAAAGTTGAGTTAGACCTCTTAAATTGAATGTGTTTTTAGTTAATTCTGAATTAGGTAGAATACCTTTGCCCGAAAAGTTTGTATAAGAAAATCTCAAATTACTCACTTCATTTCCACCTTCTATGTTGATGCTATTTACGGCTTCTACACCTGTATCAAAAAAGTCAATAATGTTGTCTGGATGTGGAGAGTAAACTCCTGCAAGACCAGTCGGATAAGTAAACTCACTATTATCAAACTTAGGCCCCCAACTTCTAGAAGCATCATTGGCGAATGTACCGCCATCACCTTGCCCATATTCATTTTGGAATTGAGGTAAAGTATTTTCATTCACTTTAGAAAATATAACACTACCAGAATAGCTTACACCAATTCCCTTTTTACTTCCTTTTTTTGTAGTGATAATGATCGCACCATTCGCCGCTCTATTACCATACAAAGCCGCTGCATTTGGGCCTTTTAGCACAGAGATAGATTCTATATCATTCGGGTTAATATCTGAAATACCTGTACCATAATCGCTTCTAGAATAAGAAACGCCGGTGCCACCACCAGAAGAACCACCAAAACCATTGTTATTAATCGGCACACCATCCACCACAAACAATGGTTGGTTATTACCAGTTAGAGACGAGTTACCTCTCATAATTACTCTGGAACTACCGCCCATACCAGACGAAGCCGGAGTAACCAAAACACCTGCAACCTTTCCAGAAAGCGTATTTACAACATTGTCTTCTTTGGCTCTATTCAAATCATCGCCAGCCAGATTGCTAGTTGCATAACCCAAAGAACGTTTTTGACTTTCAACACCCAAAGCAGTCACCACAATTTCATCTAGTGAGGTGTAATCTAAATCCATCGTTACATCGATTACAGACTGATTACCTACCTCTATTTGTTTCTCTACAAATCCGATTGAGCTAAATCTCAACACATCGCCGTCATTCACTTCGATTCGGAACTTGCCTTCATAATCTGTTACACTACCTTTAGAAGTGCCTACAATTAGAATACTCACACCCGGCAATGGCTCATTATCCTCAGCAGAAAGCACTGTTCCTTCTACAAATCTTTGTAGAAAATTATCTTTTATTCCACCATCAGGAGGTTGAGTTTCGTTCAGCGAAACATTAATTACATTATCAATCCGCTTAAACTTAAGGTTAGACTCTTTAGAAAGATAACGAAGCACGTTTCCCAAAGATTCTCGATCATTTTTTATGGTAAACTTCTTCTTAATCTTCTCGATATCTCTCTTTGCATAACCAAACTGAAAATTAGTTTGATCTTCTATGGATGCAAAAATTTCATTGATTCTCGCATTGCGAACTTCGAGATTCACCAAAACTTTGTCTATACTTTTTTGCCCGTAAGAATCATTGGCAAGCAATAAACCGGAAAGGCAAATTTGTAGAACTAAGCCAAAAAATAGATAGTTAGTCATACGTATAATTTGATGTATTAATTTCCATTTCATATTTTTAATAGATTTTGATGAATAATTAGATGTTTAGTCAAAATTGATGGGGCACCCTTTAGTGATCCTCGACCAAAATTTTCACTATTGGGAACCTGCCTTCATGTATACCCGCTGTTTCTGTACAACTGAGATGGCGGGTTTCTTTTTAGCTTGTATTCATGTCATTTTCATTTTTTAATTAATAATTACTCTGCCTTCTGCATATTTATATTCAAAGTCTAGTGAGTATTTGATGCTCTCCAATACATTCACTAAGTTTTGATTTTTAAATGTCGAATTATAGCCACCTTTCACATTTACCTCTTTATTCACAATAAATTCTACCCCATACCAGCGCTCTAAACTTTTGATAATCTGAGCGAAAGAGGCATCTTCAAAAACAAGCACGCCATCTTTCCAAGAAGGTAAATCGGGGTTAAAAACTCCTTTTTGAACTAGTTTTTCTGCGGGCTTTAGTAAGGCTAATTCGCCACGCACCAATGTGATAGAATCGCTTGTAATTGCATTCTCTTTTTTCTTGACCATCACTTTACCTGTCTCCACTGAAACCTTTACCGCATCGTTTTCTGGAAATGCATTTACGTTGAATGAAGTGCCTAATACTTTTACTTCGGAATATTGGGTGTGAATAATAAATGGTTTGTTGGGATTTTTAGCAACATCAAAAAAAGCTTCACCATCAAGATGAACCTCTCTAATATTTGTACCATTAAAATTTTGCTGAAATCGTAGTGAACTTGGGCCATTTAATTTGATTGCGCTACCATCAGGTAAAATAAATGACATTTTTTTACCAGCAGGAATGCTTTTCTCTTCCCAAACTGGATTTTGCTGAGCTAATATCAAATCAGCTTTTTCTTGCATTAAACTCTTACCAACTAGTAAATAAATTAAGCCTCCCACTAACATTAAAACTGTGAGTGAAGCGGCATACTTAAACCAATTTTGTTTGTTTGATGCTTTGTTATATTGAATAACTTTATGGGTAGTATTCGTCTTTTTTTCTGGTTCAATCTGCGAAAAAACATTTTTCCAAACATCATCTTTATCTTGCTCACTAGCCTGATTTTCTCCTTTTACGAAATACAGGTAAGATTTATAAAATGTTTTATTCTCATCACTAGCTTCTAACCATTTCTTTAAAATGAGTTTTTCTTCATCAGTAGATTCACCTATGATATCTCTCGAAATGATCTCCAAAATATGATCCATGAAATTATGCATTTGTTAGCTTTTACTTTCATGTGCCATATTCTCACAAAAACCCCTACTCCTAATTCAAAAAAATTTTAAATTATTTAAAAACTTACAGAATCACTTTGTCTTTTTCTATGCTTTTGTGGTCTTTTTTGAACTCCTCTCTTAACAATTTCATCGCTTTTAGCATATGGTTTTCCACTGTTTTGATGGAAATCGTCATAATATCGGCTACTTCTTTATACTTTTTGCCTTCATCTTTTACCAACTCAAAAACTTTTTTACACTTTGTTGGCAAAGCAGTAATAACCTTATCGTATCTTAATTTTAGCTCTTCGTATTCCACAACTTTATCTGGCGAATTAAAGTCGATATTCTTTTTAGTGAAGTAGTTATCTTGGATAGAATCTGTGTATTTCTCCATTTTATTCCTTTTTAAATAGCGGATAGATTGGTTTCTAATCGCCACAAACAGATAATTATCCAGATTTTCGATGTTAGAAAGGTTTTGCCGGGAATTCCATAGCGAGATAAATACATCAGAGACTAACTCTTTAGCAATCTCCTTATTTTGCAATATTGAATAGCCAATATTGAATAAAGGATTGAAATAAAAATCATACAACTCTTTGAACGCTTCAGGGTCGTTTTCCTCTGAAACCTTCTTTTTCAGTATATCAGCATTACCCATAAAAGTTATTCGTCTAATACATTTTCATATTTAATCGAATATATAAAAAAATGAGTGAAATTGGACAATTTACATACCACTATTTGTCTATTGGCAAGATAAAGTACATTAAAATGAATAAGCAATACTATCTAGCCAATTACTTTTTTTGAGGTAAATTGAATGAAAATAATTGTACTTTTTCAAGCAATTACTTCTAAAATCAGAATCATTAACAAAATCTAAAAGCGCTTAAAATACTTATTTTTAATGATTATTAATATTCTCAAAATGAAACAATTGAACATAAGTAATTGTACTATTCTAACCTAATCTTTTATTTTATAAGATTTATATTTGACATGAGAAGTCGAAAATTTTATTTTTTGACATAGAAAAGATTTACACAATCGAAATAGGAATTAATTAATTCTGATGGTATTTGTAGACTTGACTAATAATAGAATTAGTAGCGATGGTTCATAAATTTGACTGTATGTTGTTAAGCCTCAGATAAATTAGTTCTTTTTATTTAAAAAGCCTAAATCGTATAAACACCTCATTATCAATAGTTAACTCACCATCTTCTTTAAATCCTAATCGATAAATTGCTTTAGAATTAAGCCTACTCGGAGGGAATAATACAGTGATAGAATCTATATCCAACTCGGTAAATGCCCATGCTTTTACTTTGTTAAAAATCTTTCTCCCCCAACCCCAATATGTCGGATGGAGCACCAAAGCAAAATCTGCTTCACCGTTTTCTGGTTGCAAACCTCCCCAACCAGCAAACTCGCCATTAATTATAAAAGCCCAAGGTCCATAACCATGTTCTTCCCATAATAGCTTTTTAGATTTTAAGAATGCCTCGCAATGTGCTTGAGTAAATCCGTCGGCTAATAATGGTAGTAGTTTTCCTACCTTTTCGTTGTTCATCAGTTCTATTATCTGTTCTTCTGGTATCTCTTCGAGATGAACAAATTTGATTTCTTCCATCTAATTCTCTTTAATTTGACAAGTTAGGGAACACGAAGAAAATCTGCTCAGTTCAAAATTATGCGGCAAAATGGCGAAAAAATCGCTATTTTTTGAATCTATATAGAAAAGGTGCTTTGTTAGCGGCTCCGGTAAACTTTTTCTCTAATCGTTCAAGCACATCTAAATCAAGCATCTTTTTCTGAAAATTATTTCGCCTAAAGGGTTTATCAAAAACTACTTCATACAGTTTTTGCAGCTCTTTCATTGTAAACTTTTCTGGTAACAGGTTAAACCAAATCAGTTTGTGGTCGAAATTGATGCGCAACATTTCTAAAGCTTGTTGCACTTGTTGGTTATGATCTAAAATCATCTCAGGAATATCATGCACATCGTACCAATCTATAGATTCATCTAGCTCAGTAGTTCTCGGATTTACTTTATTAATATCAACCAAAGCATAGTAACCAATTGACACAAATCTTTTGGTGATCCAATCGTAATCATCTTTTTCTATAAAGATTTCTCCGAATTTTTCCTGATTCAAATCGACCATCTTCTTAAAAAATGCTCTATTTGTTCTTTGCGCATCACCAAAAACCCTAAACTGATCTAAAAAAACTTCTTTCAAGCCTGCCCTTTCTTCGAGTATGCGTTGCGCCGCCTGATCGATACTTTCGTGTTGAAAAATGAAACCACTTGGCAAAGCCCAGAAATCTCCTATCAAGTTTAACTTAGGAATTAAAACTTGTAAGTTGCCGTCTTTGTAACCGAAAATTACACAATCTATCGAAAGCTGTTGGATAAAATTCTGTTGGCTTATTGCTCTCATACACTATCATGCTATATGGAAATTATTAGGGTTTCCATGTTATAGATATTCTCTTGCTGAATTTTAGATTTACCAGTTTGCCAAAGGTATAAAAAATTTATTGTCTTTTTTTTAGACAATAAAAAATAATGCATACATTTGTTATAATTCACTAACTATAAATATGAAAATGATTTCACTTCGAACTCCCTATTTACTCGTAGGCTTTCTCCTATTATGTTTCTCGTGCACTAAACAGCAAGTTCATAAAAACATCTTGGTTTTTAGTAAGACAGAAGGCTTTAGACATGCATCTATTGAAGCTGGTCAAGAAGCCCTTAAAAAAATGGCTCAAGAAAAAGGCTTTGATGTGAGCTTTACCGAAGATGCCACTCAGTTTACTGAAAATAATCTCAAAAAATACAATACAATTGTTTTCCTAAATACCACAGGAGACATTTTAAACGATGAGCAACAAGTCTCTTTTGAAAGATACATACAAGCAGGTGGTGGTTATGTCGGAATCCACTCTGCAACAGATACAGAATACGATTGGCCTTGGTATGGAGCGTTGGCTGGTGCTTATTTTCTAGACCACCCGAGTGACCCAAGTAATGTGCAGAAAGGTAAATTTATGGTTACAGAAACCAACTGGGCCACAGAAGGTATGCCTAAAGAATTTGAGCGTACCGATGAATTTTACAGCTACAAAAACATCTCTCCGAAAATAAATGTAGTAGTTGAGCTTGATAACGAAAGCTATATCGGTGGTAACAATCCAGGATTTCACCCAATGAGTTGGTATCAAGAATTTGATGGTGGTCGTGCTTTCTATACTGGCATGGGGCACACAGATGAAACATTTTCAGAAAAATTGTTTTTAGATCACCTTTGGGCAGGTATCAATTATACTTCAGGTGGAGATGCTCCTAAACCTTTAGATTTTAGCAAAGCCAAACCAGAAGAGAATCGCTTTACAAAAGTGGTTTTAAAAGAAAAGCTCGACGAACCAATGGAGCTTACTATTCTCGATGACGAAAGAGTACTTTTCATTCAGCGTAAAGGTGAAGTGTTATTATATAACATTAAAACTGAAGAGCTTAAAACGATAGCTAAAATCCCAGTAAGCTTAAAATATGTAAGTAAAGAGGGTAAAGAATCTACCGCAGAAGATGGACTTCTAGGTTTGAATAAAGACCCTAACTTTGCCCAAAACCATTGGATATATCTCTACTATTCTCCTGTAGAAGAGTCTATGAACGTTTTAGCTCGTTTCGAGATGGATGGCGATGAGTTACTGCTAGATACCAAAAAAGTAATACTTGAAATACCTACACAAAGAGAAGAATGCTGCCATACAGGTGGTTCAATTGCGTGGGATAACGAAGGGAATCTTTATTTATCAACTGGTGATAATACCAATCCGCATGGTTCTAGTGGCTATAGCCCAAGCGATGAGCGTGATGGTAGAAGTGCTTGGGATGCGCAAAAGTCATCAGCCAATACCAACGATTTAAGAGGTAAAATTTTAAGAATTACGCCACAAGCTGATGGTACTTACAAAATACCAGAAGGCAACCTTTTCCCTGCAGGCACAGACAAAACACGCCCAGAAATTTATACCATGGGACACAGAAATCCATTTAGAATTTCTATTGACCAACATACAGGTTATTTATATTGGGGTGATGTAGGCCCGGATGCTTCTAAACCTGATTCGACTCGCGGACCTGCTGGCCACGACGAAGTAGGACAAGCAAAAAAAGCAGGTAACTTTGGTTGGCCTCATTTTGTGGGTAATAACATCGCTTACCATAAATACGATTTTGCAAATGAGGTTTCTTTGCCAAAATGGGATCCTAAAGCTCCAATAAACACGTCTCCTAATAACACTGGCCTAGAAAAACTGCCACCAGCACAAGAAGCATTTATTTGGTATCCTTATGCTGAGTCTGAGGTATTCCCATTGGTTGGTGCAGGAGGTAGAAATGCCATGGCTGGGCCGGTTTATTATTCAGGAGATTTTAAAAATGCAGAAAGAGCTTTCCCTAGTTATTACGATGGCAAATTGTTAGCCTACGAGTGGATGCGTGGCTGGATAATGTCTGTTACTATGGATGAAGAAGGCAACTTAGCTTCTATGGAGCGCTTTATGCCAAGCTATCGCTTTAGCAATCCGATGGATATGGAATTCCATGTAAATGGAGACTTGTATATGCTCGAATATGGCTCTGGTTGGTTTACACAAAATGATGATGCTCGCCTAATCAGAATTGAATACAATGGAGGCAATCGTAAACCACAAATTAAAATGATCGCTAGCCAAATGGGAGGTTCTGTACCGTTCGATTTAAAACTGAGTGCAGCAGGTACAACCGATGCAGATGCGGATGAATTGAAATATACTTGGAAAGTTACTTCTGACAACAATTTCTCAGAAACCATCAATACACAAGATGCTAATTTGAATTTAAATGACATTGGCGTTTACAATGTTACTTTAACTGTAGATGATGGCAATGGTGGTGTAAATTCTCAAAGTATGGAAATAGTTGCTGGTAACGAGCCGCCAGTATTAACACTAGATATGCCAAATAGCAATAAGTCTTTCTATGTTCCTAATGCTTCTGTAGCTTACGATATTAAAGTAAATGATAAAGAAGATGGAAGTTTGGAAAGCGGAATTAATCCTGAAGAAGTTTCTGTTTCTATCGACTACCTTGCTGAAGGTTTCGATCAAATTGCCATTGCTCAAGGGCACCGTTCTGCTGATGAATCTGCACAATTTGTTACCGGTAAAAAATTAATTGATGGTAGCGATTGTATGGCTTGCCACAAACAAAAAGAAAAATCTATTGGCCCATCTTATATGGATGTAGCGCTTAAATACAAAGAAGATGGAAATGCTGTAGAGTATTTGAGCAAGAAAATTATTTCTGGTGGTGGTGGTGTTTGGGGTGAAACTGCCATGGCTGCTCACCCTCAACTTTCTGCCGAAGAGGCATCTGACATAGCGAAATACATTCTTAGTCTTTCTAATCAGAAAAAGGATGAAAATGCACTACCGACTAAAGGTAGTTTTGTTGCCAAAATACCAGAAGGTGATAAAGGAATTGGTATTTATATAGTACGTGCTGCTTATCAAGATCAAGGCGCCAACAATATGCCTCCACTCATGGCAGAAAAAACATTTGTTCTAAGATCGTCTAAAGTAGATGTCCATACTTTTGATGAATATGTAGATATCAACAAAATGTCTTTCGGTGGAAATAATTTAGCAATACCTACAAAGTCTGGCTCATATTTGTCCATAAAACAGATTGATTTATCTGGTTTAGCTTCTGTACAATTTGCAGCGGCAGCACCAAAAGCTCAATTAAATGCTGCAGGTGGTAAAGTTGAGTTGCATTTAGGAAGTCCTGATGGAACATTAATTGGCGAGTCTAAATTCTTAGAAGCATCAGATAAGCAAGGGTTTGCACCTGATATTTTTAATGCTCCTATTAATTTACCTGCTGACTACGATGGTTCGCTCAAAGACCTTTACATAGTTTTTGTGAATGATACACCAGATAATGCAAATTCATTAATGGTTGTAATGGGTATTGAATTTAAGATGTCTGATGGAAGTAAAGAGATCGTTGAAGCATCTAATCCAAAAGGAAATAAGTTATAGAATAATAATCATTTTTATAGAAGAGGTTAAAGCAAATGCCAGCAATGGTGTTTGCTTTTTTTATTGATTAACTTGAATAATGATTCGTTAATCCATCAATATTTATAATTTTGAGAAATAAGTAATTTACAGATTATAAATCAACTCAATAATTGATAAATAAAATTATATAACGCGTAATAAACATTTTAAACAGGTTTTATGACATATGAATTGTATAGTAGTGAAGCATTTAAATCAAAACTTAGCAAATGCAAGATATTCAAATTGAAATACCCGAAGGGAGGTCATTACAACGATGGATTTGAGCTAAATGGAGAAATTAAAAGAGCTTCAGCCAATGAACTTTTGAGTTTACTTGACGACTTGGGAGTTAAGTATGTAATTCATGATACTGAACCTATTCTCGAAAAAGATAAACATGGACTTAGAATAAATTGGTGCCGACCAATTGAATTAAACAATCAGAAAATGTGGTTAGAGCTAAATAACTGGTGCAATTGTTTCGGCTTTAAAACATTCATCCATATAAACCCAACTAATTATTCGATTACCTTCAATTTCAACTCTGAAAGCTGGTACAATGTAAAATTAGAAGATGTAGAAAGGGCTTTATTATTCGAAAAGGAATTAGAAAAAAGGAATCTTCTTTAGACATAAAACTATGATTATAGAATGAATATAAGGTCTATACATCATGAAATAGCCACATTTCATCAATCCCTCAGATAATTTAAGTATAGTTCAATCGGTATATTGACTCAAGAGCTATATTTGAAAACAAAGATTAAGATTGACAATCAGCATGAAATTTTTCAAATGGATCAACGACTATTTTTTTAGTGTTAAATTAAATGTAGACATAGATTTAAATGGTGAGTGGGAAGGCTTTTTTAAGTACAGTCAGTATGCACATCATTTGCTTCAGCAAAGACAGTTCGATTTCACTTTAACCTTAACTGAAGAAAATGGAGATATTGCTGGTAATTTCATTGAAGAGATAATTGAAGGAGAAGTGGACGATCAAATACCTTGTTATGGCTTAATAAAAGGGCGAAAAATAGAATTCCACAAAATTTATAACTCTTGCTATGTTTTTAGAGAAGATGGCAAAGTATATAAAGAAATTACCTACAGCCCTCCTTTGGTAAAACACTATGGCCATTACTACCCAAATGAAGAAAAATTTTTTGGTGATTGGAGCATGAAATACGAAATCGAAGATAAACGCTACTATGTTTCTGGTTATTGGGAAATGAGTAAAAGAGGATAGCAGCAACATTAATTAAATAACGCTAACAAGCATATTAACACAAACATGATTTACATACTGCCAATAATAATTATCAGCATATTTAGCTTTGTATGGTTTAGAAAAAAAGCTACTCCAAATTGGAAAACACCCATAGAACCTTTTCCTGATGAGTGGAGAATTATTTTGCATAAAGAAGTTACTTTTTACAATGCACTTTCTGATGAAGAGCAAAAGAAATTTGAATACAAAATTCAAGAATTTTTACTGAATTGTAGAATCACGGGCATCGATACTACAGTTGATACCACCGATAAATTATTAATCGCTTCTAGTGCCATTATTCCCATTTTCGCTTTTGATAATTGGCGATATACCAACCTGAAAGAGGTGCTGCTCTACCCTACTTCATTCAATAAACAGTTTGAAACTGATGGTGAAGACAGAAGAATTTTAGGCATGGTTGGCACTGGTTATATGGAAGGCAAAATGATTTTGTCTCAACAAGCATTAAAGTACGGTTTCAAAAACGAAACAGACAAGAAAAATACAGCCATCCATGAGTTTGTCCATTTAATAGATAAAGCAGATGGTGTAATTGATGGTATACCTTCTTTGCTTTTAGAAAAGCAATATACAATTCCTTGGCTAGACCTCATTAATAAAAGCATTGATGAAATCTACGCAGGAAAATCAGATATAAATCCGTATGGTGGTACAAATAGAGCAGAGTTTTTCTCGGTTATTAGCGAGTATTTCTTTGAGCGACCAAAACTTTTAGAAAGAAAACATCCAGAATTATTCACGCTCCTCGAAAAAATCTTTAAGCAGGATATGACAGCCAGACAACTCAAAAAATTAATAATTAGCCGTAATAGCCCTTGCCCATGCGACAGTGGTGAGAAGTTCAAAGACTGCTGTGGCAAAGTGCATTATCATAAAAAACACTAAGCTTACAATTTGAAGTAATTTTACCTAACCTCAAACCGTAGCTCATGCGCTTCTCTCGGTGTGGGTATTTCCAAACCGTTTAACATTTTCTCAATTACTTTTTCAGGCACTTTGTATTTTCTATTGTGATTTTGAGAAAGTAATTGTTTATAAGGCACTTCAACATAAATAATCTTTATTCTGCCACCATACTCAGCAAATAAAGAAATCCATTTACCTCTTCTATCTGTAGTGAGATTGGTCGCATTAAACACAAAAGACTTTCTAGCTCGCATATACTCTTTTGCCCTCTCCTTTCCAATTTGAATCACCTCACCATTTTTCTTTTTATCTGTTGGGTCGATATTATATTCTCTTCTTATTTCGTCTAGAGACAAAACTGGTAGACCTTTTAAGTTTTGGTTTACATAGGTGTCTTTACCGCTACCAGGTAAGGCACTCATCACGTAAACATCAAACTTTAGATCATCAAAAGGCACATAATCTGGTGATGTATTTGCCTTATTCAAATACCAAAATCTGCTATAATTAGACTCAAATTTTCGGGCTGTACCAAAGCAATTATGCTCTTTGCAAAGTTCGATAAACAAATCAATGCGGAGCAAAATTTCTTTCTGGTCTGCACAAATTCTACCCAGTACATCGGCTTTGGCTAAAATTGAAAGAAGCTTGGTATTCACAACCAAACTGGCACTAATTACCTCTTTTGTCGGATCAGATTTCTCGATCGCCCATAGAGGCAAGCCATGAAGCCTAACCAGTTTCGTAATTTGTTCTCTAATATGAAAAGACGTAATTATATCTTTATACAAGATTGTTCTGGCAGTAAATTCTCCCTTTTTTGCATGCTTTGGCGAAACGATTCTTTCTTTACCATCAATTATTTCGGTGGTGGTTGTGGAGCGTTTTTCTATATCATGAAACATCGCAGAAGCAAACAAAATATGTTTCTCTTGCTCATCCAACTCTTGAAATTCTGGTAAATTAAGCATCGCCTCCACAACCATCTTGGTATGGGTAAAAACATCTCCTTCAGCATGCCAAATGGCATCTTGAGGCACTCCCTGCATATCTCTAAACCAATCAAACTGAGCTTCTAACGCACTCCAATTTATCGGCATATTTATTTCATATATTGGAAACTTCCACATTATAATCTATCTGTATATTCGTACCCAAACCACTTATACTTTTCGTAATTTACCAAGCTAGCGGCCTTCCATGTTTTAGACCAATGTACATCTGTTTTTACATGAGACTTTCTAACAAGCTTAAATAAACTATCAAATTCATTTGACTCTACTGGTAAAGAACCACTGTTTGTTAAAAATCCTTCCTTATCTCTAATCACAAATCCTTCTGAACAGACTTTACCAGTTGCTGGATCGTAGCCACCTAACAACCCAGAAGTATTTACACTTTCTTCCCAAGTCATGCCTAAATTTAACTTTAACCAATTAGCAAGCACAACATTTTCATCTTTATTATCTGTGTAAACTTCTGCTAAACTTGTTGTAACAGGTATCTCGGGAACTGTAGGAAAATCTAACATTACCGCATAGAATTTTACTTCTTCCCAAGACAACCATCTGTCTTCTTCTCTCACTGCAAAAACATAAAAATACGATTCAAGGTTTTTGTATGCTATGGAATGAATACCATACATATTTTCGCCAAAAATCTCCAGATTATTCAGGTCATTCTTAATTAATTCCCATCTTTCTCGCATGGGTTTATCCCAAGGATGCTGAGTTGGAGTGGTGTGCGAACGAGCAAAAACTCCATTTTTATTAAAGCAGTTATTTTGCCCATCTAGCTTTTCTGTAAGCACCAATTCTTTTTTCTGGGCAAATGCTTTTACGTAACCATTTGGCATGAAACGATCGTCAGAAGTTGTTCCCAAACTGATCTGCGCATGAAGACTCCTGCAATATTTCCGCGATTCGTTCACTTTTGTTTTGTTAATTATTCTCTAATCTTGGTATTCAAATTTTTAAAAACACAAAGCTATCGGATATTTTCCCATTTCGCAAAAATGGTTTTTCATTCAATTATATAAAATTTTAATATATAAATACAGCATTATATTTTACAATGTATCAGTTTCCCAGAATAACAGCAAATATTCCCGATATAGGATTTTTTCTGTAATTGTTAATAATTGAAATGTAAGAATAAATATCACTTTTTTAAGAATGTTTTTAGCTATCCAAATACTCACCAAAACTAAATAGCATTACTATTTACAAAGATGATAACTTCAAGTTATGGTCTGAGATTTAATACTTCCACTTTAAATGTCACACTATTACAAAAAAACTTTTATGAAGCTTAATTACCTTTTATTTTCAGTCTTTTTAATCGGTTTAATTTCTTGTAATAATGATCCCGACCAAGTAATTGATCAGGAAGCAGAAGTTGATCAAGAATTAGAACAGACCTTAAAACTGGCTGCAGAAAATGGAGAAATTTCTTATTTTAAACTGCCTACTAGTACTGATCTTAACAACATTCCGCAAGACCCAAAAAATCCTCTAACAGCAGAAAAAGTTGCACTAGGCCAATTACTTTATCACGAAACAGGCCTTGCTTTAAATTCTATCACAGATGGTAAAAGAACCTATTCTTGTGCCTCTTGTCATCATGCACAGGCAGGTTTCCAAGCCGGAATAAGACAAGGTATTGGTGATGGAGGTATGGGTTTCGGTATCGCTGGTGAAGGTAGAAGCCAAAACAGCGAAGTAGATACAGAACTGATTGATGTTCAGCCTGTTCGTTCACCTTCAACTTTAAATAGTGCGTATCAAGTAGCGCAACTTTGGAATGGTCAGTTTGGTGCTGTTGGACCTAATGAAGGTACTGAGGCTCAATGGACAGAAGGCACTCCTAAATTTGTAAATCACTTAGGATTTGAAGGTGTTGAAACTCAAGCAATTGCCGGTTTTGATGTTCACCGTATGGGAGTTGATACAGCATTGATAATAGATACAGATTACAAAGCTATGTTTGATGAAGCATTTCCTGAAGTAGATGAAAACGATAGATATAGCAAAAAACAAATTGGTTTAGCCGTTGCTGCGTATGAGCGAACTTTACTTGCAACGGAAGCTCCATGGCAAAAATATTTGGCTGGTGATCAAAATGCTTTAACTCAAGACCAAAAACTTGGAGCAATCCTATTCTTTGGCAAAGCAAATTGTGTTTCTTGCCACAACGGCCCCGCACTTAATAGCATGGAATTTTATGCACTTGGTATGGGAGATTTAACCGGAGACAATGTATTTAGATTTACAGAAGACGATCCGGCACATAGAGGAAGAGCAAGTTTTACAGGTAATGTAGATGACGAATACAAGTTTAAAGTACCTCAATTATACAACCTGAAAGATTCTCCATTTTATGGTCATGGTGGCACCTTTAATACAGTAAAAGAAGTTATAACATATAAAAATGCCGCTGTAATAGAAAACGTAAATGTACCTAATTCACAATTAGCATTAGAATTTGTTCCGTTAGAGCTCAGCGAAGATGAAATTGACCAGTTGACAGACTTTGTAGAAAATGGATTGTATGATCCGAGTTTACTGCGTTATATTCCGGATAATTTACCGTCTAATTTAAATTTCCCAAATAACGATACGCAATCCCAAGTGGATTTAAGTTTTTAACTCATATATGCCCTAAAAATTTAGGGCATTTTTTTTCTTCATTATTTCTATTCGAGATTCACTTTCAACATTAGAAGCTTGCAGCGATTCTTCAATTTGTAGCGTAAAAACCATAAATACGTACAATTATGAAAAGAATTATAGCTATTAGTTTTTTTGCCCTTACTTTAATGGTAGGCTGTTCAGATGATGAAATTACTATTTCTCACGAAGACCTTTTGGGCACTTGGATTACATTAGACAAAAGTGATACGCTGCAATTTACATCTGAAATAGATTTTTATAAATCTAGCAAAACGATGAGTTACGATCATTACTCTTATCAACTTTTGAAAGATTCTCTTCAAATCGGTTATAGTGGAAAAATGTTTGTACTAGTTTATCCAACCAAACATCAATTTAATATTGATAAAGATGAGTTAATGATAGATTTTAGTCAAGTCGAATGTTTTGGGTTTGATAGTGAAAAAATAACTTATTTGAAGGAAGACTAAAACCCAAAGAAAACAATCGCTATAACAAAGCATTAAATGAAGAACATTTTTTTACTCTACTTTTTAACCTTAACCAGTAACATCGTTTTCGGTTTAACAGAAAGCTCCACTTTAAAAATCGTAAACTTTCAGTCAGAAACTAATGGTGGCCTTTATCAATTATATATTCGGAGTCCATCAAAGATTTCATCAACAGAAAAAAATCCGGCTACTTTACTATTAGATGCCAACTATTATCACAGAACTTTTACAAACATCTACGACTCACTAATTCAGCCTGAATACGATCAACAATTTATCATAGGTATCGGTTACTTGCCCAATCCCATGAACGATACCTTGTTCATGAGAGACTTCACTCCTACTACAATAAAAAATTTCCCAAACTCTGGGAAAGCTGGTGATTTCAAAAAAGAATTAGAGCAAGAAATTATCCCTTACATTATCGATGAGTTAAATGTTGATCAAAACAACATTTCTATAGTGGGTCATCATTACAGTGCTTTGTTTTTAAGATGGCTGCTTAGCCAAAAGTCAGAGTTTCAATTTTCTAATTATATAATTTGCAGTCCGGTATTAGTCTTTAATGAAAGCTTTAAAAACCTCGACTTCGATAAAAATAATACTGGTATTTACTTGAGTGCCGGAGCAGGTAAAATCATTTATGTTACTGAACCAGAACTCAATAAAAACAGATATGAAAAATTAAGTGATGAGTTGACTGATTACTTAGGAGATTCTGAACACTTTGAAACTGCTTACTATCCTTCTACATTAAGGTATGACGATTTGTATCTTGGTTTTTGTGATGGAATTAGGTTCATCAATAAACATCAAACAAAATTAAGTAGAAATAAAGGAGAATTTTACCCAAACAAATTGAATCCCATTGATGAATCTGACATTTTCATCGATCATTTAACTGATAAAAATACTTCGTTTAGATATGAAATCTCAATATTCCCACCAGCAAACAAATTGGATGAAAAGTTACCTGTAATTGTAATTCTAGATGCAGACTTTAACTATACTGAATTATTGAAAACAGCTCAGACCTTAATGGAAGAGGGAAAAATACCTAAAAGTTTGATTGTAGGTGTGGGTTATGGCACTTCAATTATTGGTAGAGGAAATAACAGAAATCGTGATTTTCTACCCAACAAAGTGAATAATATGGAATCTGGCAATGGTAAACATTTTGCAGATTTTCTCAACATTCAATTAATAGAATATTTAGAAAAGAACTATTCAGTTTCAAATCAATTTATTCTACATGGACATAGTTACGGAGGATTGTTTTTAGCTTATTTGCTCTCAAAAGAAAACATCAAATACAAAAAACTAATCATCTCTAGTCCTGCGATTTGGCAAGATAAATCTGTACAAAAGCAATTAAAATTAAATGATGGAAATATCTCGCAAAAAATCTTTCTTGCTAGTGGTCAAATTCACGACAATGATAAAGACACAAAGCGTTTAGACAAAGTCTTAAAAAAGAAGACAGCCAATCTCGAAACAGAACTATATCCCGATGCCTCTCACCTCTCAGTCATATCAAAGGCTTTTGAAGATGGACTGATGTATTTAATAGAATAATAAGATTACCTTCCTGACAATTGAAGCATCAGGAAGGTAGGATTAAAATCACTTATTGTAAAGCTGATCTGGCTTCGCGATCTGGATCATTCATTAACTCACATTCATCATTCAAGACCATCACTTCACCTTCTTTGGCTGTGTACTTATCCCATTCAGGTAAACCACCTCCATTTGGATTACCCGTTTTCATAAACTGAATCAATGAACTAGACATCTTGTCTGCCAATTTTCTTGGTCTTGGACCTCCACCAGTATGCGTAAACATTAAATCTGTATTATTAAACCAGAAACAAATATCTAAGCAATGGAAAGCACGCATGCGACCATTATATAAATTAGGCTCCCAACCAAACCAAGCTACATAAACTGGCGCGTTTTGCTGTAATTTGGCATTCGCAGTATTTACAACACCATTTCTATTACTAGAAACTAAAGTCATAATCTCAATAGGCTTTGCATCTGGAAAAATACTGGCATATGCCTGATATACCTCCGGTGCTTTTTCGCC
The DNA here is from genome assembly GCA_002729595.1 of Thalassovita sp. Classification (GTDB taxonomy): domain Bacteria; phylum Bacteroidota; class Bacteroidia; order Cytophagales; family Flammeovirgaceae; genus Chondrinema. The sequence goes on from PBYL01000321.1 coordinate 21,275, forward strand.
CAATCCACCCATAAAACCTGCTCTTTCTTTTAAGAAAACAATTGCCTTTTCTTCTGTAATGTTTTCCATTTCGAGACTAGTTCTAGACATGCCCCATTCGTGGAAAGTACTGCAAATCAGCATAGGTACATCTGAAGCTGTTCCAATTTTATCTGAAAAGAATATTTCTTTTGGCAAATTAACACCATCTGCCACCGGACCATAACCACCTCTAAACATACCTCCGCCACCGGTTTCTTCTCTTAGTTTTGCTTCTGCTTTATAAGCTACTTCCAAATACCTTTGCCAAGGCATTTCTTGTAATTTGTGCATTTCTGCCGGACTCAAACCAGCTTCTCTTAATACATATTCTCCTAATTGTTTAGAGTAAGATTGATCGATAGCTTGGGTTGTTGAACCACTCAAAGGCACCATTTTATGAAACAAACCTTTTGTTTGAGGCATCGCTCCTAAAATACATACTTTGGCTCCTCCTCCAGATTGACCCATTATCGTTACATTGCCAGGATCACCACCAAAGTTTTCTATGTTTTCTTTTACCCACTCTAAAGCCGCCACCATATCTAAAGCACCCACATTTCCAGAGTTTTTGAATTTTTCTCCACCTACAGCAGAAAGATCAGTAAAACCGATTGGTCCAAGTCTATGATTGATAGACACAAAAACTACATCACCTTTTCTACTAAAATTCTCACCATCGTAACCATCTTGCTCAATACCATTACCATTTCTATAACCTCCACCATGCAACCAAACCAACACAGGTCTTTTTTTACCATCAGCAATGGCTGGCGTCCAAACATTTAGTTTAAGGCAATCTTCGCTTACATCGTCATAATTCCAGTGATCTGCAAAAGAGTAATGTGCATTTGCATAGCGGTTTTCCATTTGCTGAGGCGCCGTGTTACCCCACCACAATGCAGGTTTAGTATCAGTCCAAGGTTCAGGTTTTTGTGGAGGCATAAATCTGTTTTTTCCACTCGTATCGGCTCCATAAGGAATCCCTCTAAACTGAAAAATATCTCTTAGCTTAAATCCCTGCACTTTACCATACACAGTTTTTGCAATGGCAATGTCATCACCTATAAATAATACTTGCTCATCACTAGCTTCATGTGAGGGATTATTATCAATAAAATTTGGAATTGGAGAGGCTGCTGTTAAACCTAAACCTGCTGCACCAGCAGTAATGGTATGAAAAAAATTTCTTCTATTTGTCTTCATAATTTGATAGTTAAAATTTCATTTTCAAAATTTAAATAATTAGTGATCTAGTTTTTGACAATATGCTTTACGTCTCACTTATCGACTATTGAAAGCATACTTAATATAAAGAAAGAATTTTTTAGAATGGAAAAACTTGTCGATTAAAACTTTTTTTGTTGTTGGCTTTGTTAAAGTTATTGAATGTACATTTTAAATCCGAGATTAAACACAACTAAATTTTTGGTATAATTTGGCTTGTCTAAATTTTAATTTCGTCATAAATTAATCTTATCAAGTAGCATAGTTTAATAAATAAACTTATTGAAAAGCTCGAATTCTTGGTATTTTATTAAGAATAAATTTGATCAATTTTATGTGAAAACAATGTGTAAGAGAATAATTCACTTTAAAGTGAAGTGATAAAATTGAGATAATGCAATTCTGTTCATACACTACGATGTATAAATTTGCATAATATTTATAGGAAAAAGTTGATTTTTTCTAAAATAAGGCTTTATATTAGGTGCTAGAATACTTTTATAATAAATAATATTTTTACTATCTTTATCTTATTGTCCTAAAAACGGGACATCTTCACAACCAGAGTTTCAATAAGTACTACTATCACAACCTTACAATAAAGGCATTAAACTACCATCAAATATTATTAAATATGAAAATGATTATTGATTCTTTACTCTGTCATACCCTTCTTAAAACATATATTATTAACCTTTTTAATCAAACTTAAATGAGTAAGAGTAACTAATGTACTCTTAATACATGATGCTTTATTAAAAAATTCTATGCTAAAAAAGTATAGGGCTTAATCTCCTATACGATTATTTTAAATTCCCTTAATTTAACTCTTAATTAAATATGATGATGAAAAATTACTTCGATTATGGGAGGGGTGTATTCATTCTAGTCTTTTTGGCTAGTTGTTTCTCGTTAAACGCTCAAAGCAACGAGGCAATGGTATTTACTTCTACCAAAACGCCTACTCTTAGCAACGTACAGACACCTCTTCAGCGAACTGTAACAGGTGTTGTAACCTCCTCGGAAGACGGACAACCTCTACCTGGTGTGAGTGTATTGATTGTTGGTACTTCTACAGGTACAATTACAAACATTGATGGCAAATACGATATTGAAGCTAACTCTGATCAAGTTTTACGCTTCAGTTTTATTGGTTTTGTGGGTCAAGAAGTACAAGTTGGAAACAGCAATGTATTAGATGTCTCCTTAGAACCAGATGTTGAACAGCTTGAAGAGGTTATCGTAACAGGGTATACATCTGAAAGAAAAGCTGATATTATTGGTTCAGTTGGTGTTGTAGATGCAAAAAATGCACTTTCTACTCCATCTGCTAACATTGCACAACAACTCCAAGGTCGCGCAGCAGGTGTTACAATATCTGGTGATGGTGCTCCTGGTGAAGGTGCAAAAGTAAGGATTAGAGGTTTTACATCTTTCGGTCAAAGTAACCCACTTTATGTAATCGACGGTGTACCAACTCAAGATCCAGCAACAATCAACCCGAATGATATTGAGTCCATCCAAGTATTGAAAGATGCAACTGCAGCTTCAATTTACGGTGCTCGTGCAGCACAGGGTGTAATCATTATCACTACTAAAAGAGGCTCAGAAGGTAAGATCGATATCTCTTACAATGGTTATGTAGGTACTACTAAAGTTCCTGAAAGAAGTTACTTAGACGTAATCAACACAGAGCAATATCTAGATTACTTACAAAGATCTCAGCCTTCAACATTCGTGCATCCAGTATTCGGTCAAATGAGCTCAGCAACAATCCCAGAATACATCGTTTCTAGCCCTGGCTTTAAAGGAGGTGTATCTGCTAATGACTCAAGAGCTGATCCTAGCTTGTACGATATTTCTGATTATGGTGCTCCTTACCAAATCCTAAAAACAAGTGCCGGAACTAACTGGTTTGACGAAATATTACAACAAGGTTTAATCCAAAGCCATCAAATTTCGGCTACTGGTGGTAATTCTACTGCCAACTACGCAGTGAGTTTTAACTATTTTAATCAAGAAGGAACTCACAAATACACAGATTACACAAGATATTCAGCAAGGGTAAACTCTTCATTTAAACCAAACAAATGGTTTAGCTTAGGAGAAAACCTACAGATTATTAACGAAGAAAGTAATGGTAGCAGAACTAGAGGTGAAGGTGGACCTTGGGGTTGGGCTTATCGCTATGTGCCTTACATTCCAGTATACGATATTGGAGGCGGTTTTGGTGGTAACTCAGTGGGTGAATCTGGTAACGCTTCTAACCCAGTAGCAGTGTTAACAAGAGAGCAATACGATACAAGACAAACTTGGAGAATATTCGGTAATATGTTTGCAGAAGTTTCGCCAATTAAAAACTTAAAAGTTAGATCTTCATTCGGTATCGATTTTAACAATGCCTATAATGAGGATTACGCTTTTAAATCTTACGAAAACTCAGAAAACCGTGGTTTAACTGCTTACGGTGTTAACAACAATAGCAACCTTACTTGGACTTGGACTAATACAGCCAACTATACCAAAAACTTTGGCGCTAAACACCAAGTAAAATTATTAGCAGGTACAGAAGCTATTAATAGAAATGTGAAAGGTATTGGGGTTTCTACAAACACTTATGATTTTGAAGACCCTAACTTTATCAACTTAAATACAGACCAATTCTCTACGCCAAATGCTTACGATAACCAAGCAATTAGAGAATCTTTATACTCCTTATTCGGTCGTGTAGATTACATTTTTGCTGATAAATACCTTTTCAATGCTACAATTCGTAGAGATGAAACTTCTAAATTATACGAAGATGTAAGATATGGTACTTTCCCTGCATTTGGTGTTGGTTGGAGAATTTCTGAAGAAAGCTTTATGCAAACTATTTCATGGATTGAAGACTTAAAAATCCGTGGTGGTTGGGGACAAATGGGTAGTATCAATAACGTAGACGCAAACAATCAGTTTACGCTTTATAATGCAAATGTTGGTAGTTCTTTCTACGATATCAACAGAACAAACAACTCTGCTACTGTAGGTTATAGACCATCTCGTACTGGTAGTTTAACTACTCAATGGGAGTATTCAGAAACAACCAATATTGGTTTTGATGCAACTTTATTCGATGGCATCATTGACTTAACAGTAGACTGGTATCAAAATAACACCAACGACTTGTTAGTACAAAAAGTAGCAGCTCCAACAGAACCTCAGGTTGCACAACCTTACATCAACCTAGGTCAAATGGTAAACAAAGGTTTTGATATTTCAGTAACCAACAGAAACCAAATTGGCAACTTCTCTTATGATGCAACTTTAATTTTCTCTCGCTATGTAAATGAAGTTACCAATATTGATGGTAACCCTGAAACCTTCATTTCTAGAGGTGGAGATAGAATCTCAGACATCGTAAGAACTAAAGCAGGTAACCCTATCGCTTCTTTCTGGGGTTGGGAAATTGATCCTAACGATCGTTTCTTTGATACTCAAGAAGAGATTGATGCTTTAGAACAAGATGGTGCTGTAGTTGGTAGCTGGAAATATGTAGATCAAAATGGAGATGGTAAGATTAATAATGATGATCAAACATTCTTAGGAAACCCTCACCCAGATTTCGTAACTAGTTTAAACTTGGATTTGAAATATAAAAACTTCGATTTCAATATATTCTTAGTATGGAACCAAGGTAACGACCTGTTCAACAACGTGAGTTATTTTACAGATATGAGAGTTTTCGTAGGTGCAGTATCTGAGCGAGTTGTTAATCAAGATTGGAGACCAGGACAAGACAACAGTGGAGCTACTCACCCTCGTTTAGCACCTGGTGCTGAAAGTGGTTATACAGCTTTCACTCGTACTACTTCTAACTCTTTCTATGTAGAAGATGGATCATTCTTAAGAGGTAGAACTGCTCAGTTGGGTTACACATTTAATCCTGCTCTAATTTCTAAAATTGGTCTTGGTAGTGCAAGAATTTATTTGCAAGCGCAAAACTTCTTTACCATTACTAATTACTCAGGTTCTGATCCTGATATCAATATCCAAGGTGGAGATGACTTAACTATGGGAGTTGACCGAGGTGCATTTCCATCTATCGCTCAATACTTAATCGGTTTGAATTTCTCTTTATAAAAATCTATTAAATCGTAACTATAATATGAAGAATTATATAAAAATATTGATTGGCTTATCAGCAATATTGCTATTGCCATTCTCTTGTAGTGATGAATTTTTAGAAGTATCACCTCCGGGTTCATACTCAGAGCCTGCGCTACAAAATGCAGCAGGTGTAGAGGGAATGTTAATTGCAACCTATTCAGCACTGGATGGATCGTGGTTCGAGAGTTGGGGCAATGCTCAATTTAACCAACAAGGTGGAGCGTCTAACTGGATGTGGGGTGGTGTACGTTCTGAAGTGGCCTACAAAGGTACTGAACCTAGTGATGGTGTATTATTGAATGATTTGGAAAGATCAGAAATATTACCGAGTAACGGCGAACTTAACAACAAATGGGGCGCTATTTATGATGGTATCGGTAAAGCAAATGCTACTATTAGAAATGTTCCGCTTGCTGGTGATTTAACAGACGAACAAGCTGTTAGAATTATAGCAGAAGCACGAGCATTGAGAGGTCATTATCACTTCGAAGGTGTAAAAGTTTTTGGTAGAGTACCATATGTTGATGAAACTGTTGGAGTTGAAACTTCTTTTGCAGAAGTAAAAAACCCTGCAGTTGGTGAAGCATTAATCTGGGATCAAATCGAAGCAGATTTCAAATATGCGTATGATAACCTTTCAGGTACAATGCCAAATCCGGGTAGAATAAACAAATATGCTGCTGGCGCTTTATTAGCCAAGGTACATATGTTCCAAGCAGAATGGTCTGCTGCAGAAGCAATTTTAGATGATGTAGTTAATAATGGTACTACCGCTTCAGGTGATGCTTTAGCTCTGATGGATAATTTCCACCATAACTTTAGAGCAGATTACGAGTCTGAAAATAACGAGTCATTATTTGGTTACGAAGCATCTTTTGGTGATGGTTCAATCAGTAATGGTAACTACGAGTGGACTTTGAACCAACCTCACGGACCGGTTCCTACAAACTGCTGTGGTTTCTTCCAACCATCTCAAAACTTAGCAAACAGTTACAAAGTAGATGCAGATGGCTTACCATTTTTAGATACTTTTAACGATACAGACCTTATTACAGATGAAGGTTTAACAGCTGCTGATGCTTTTACACCAGATCAAAGTTTACTTGACCCAAGAATTGACTGGACTATCGGTAGAAGAGGTATTCCTTATTTAGATTGGGGTGTTAATCCAGGTGTAGGTTCAGATGTTAGCTGGGTAAGACAGGTAACCAATGGTGGTCCTTACAACCCTGTAAAAACAGTGCCTACTATCGCTGAGTTTGATGCTCAATTAGCGGGTGTTATTGACTGGGGTTTTACTTCTCAGGCTAAAAACGTGCACATCATCAGATTTGCAGATGTAATACTATTGGCTGCAGAAGTGAAAGCTGAATTGGGTAAACTAGCAGACGCGACAGAACTAGTGAATAGAGTTAGAGGAAGAATGTCTGATTCTGCTGGTTGGGTAGTAGATGAAAATGGAGACGCAGCTGCAAATTACACAATAGGTATGTATCCGACTTTTGCCTCTCAAGAAGCAGCATTAAAAGCAATTCGTTTCGAACGCAAGATTGAGTTAGCTATGGAAGGTCACAGGTTCTTTGATCTTGTAAGATGGCATTTAAACTCTGGAAGCAGTGCTTTATCCTTCGATATGATAGCTTTTATGAACGATTTTTACACAACTGAATCAGTTAAAAGAACTCACTTATCTGGTGCAGTATTCAACGAAAGAGATTTATATGCACCAATTCCGCAAACTGTAATTGCAAACGGAACTGTAGACGGGGTGCAAAACATCACGCAAAACGCAGGATTCTAAATCTTTAAAGTATAAGACTGCCTTTAATGGCAGTCTTTGCTTTTATTTATCAAAATGTTGACTAACAGAACTTATATGAATAAAAACTTTACTATACTTCTAAGTTTAATTGTTCTTTGGAGTTGTCAGAAAAAAGACGAAAAACTGCTAGAGCTATTAGATCCATCATATACTGGTGTCACTTTTCAAAATAATATCACAGAAAACAAACAGTTCAACATTCTGGATATTTACTATCTCTACAATGGTGGTGGAGTTTCTGTTGCCGATTTTAATAACGATGGTCTCACAGATATTTTCTTTACAGGAAATATGGTGGAAAACAGACTTTATCTCAACAAAGGAGATTTACAATTTAAAGATGTAACTGATGAAACTGGTGTTGGTGCACTAGGCAAGTGGAGTTATGGTTCATCGGTGGTAGATATTAATTCAGATGGATTGATGGATATTTATGTATGTGCTTCTATTTCAGCGAATCCAGAAGAGCGTACAAACATGTTATTTATAAACCAAGGGATAAACGAAAACGGAATCCCCACTTTCGAAGATAAAGCAAAAGATTTTGGCTTAGCCATAGATAGCTATAGTACACACGCTGCCTTTTTCGATTATGATCAAGATGGCGATTTAGATGTACTCGTACTCACTAACGCAAAAATTGAAGGTATTCCATCAGTATATAAATCTAAAGTAAACGACGGCTCTTCTCCTATTACCGATCAATTATATAGAAATAATGGCGATGGCACTTTTACAGAAGTGTCTTCTGAAGCTGGTATCGTAAGTGAAGGTTTTGGACTAGGTATCGCCACCTCAGATTTTGACCAAGACGGCAATGTTGACTTATACATTGGTAATGATTTTATTACGAATGATTTGATGTACCTCAACAACAATGGTAAATTCTCTGAGAAAATTGACAGTGCCATTAAACATCAATCTCGCTTCTCAATGGGAAATGATGTTGCCGACATTAATAATGATGGAAATGTAGATATTATCACGCTTGATATGCTTCCTGAGAAAAACCTGAGGAAAAAAACGGTGATGATTCCAAATGGATATATTGTGTATATCAACGACTACAAATATGGCTATACGCACCAATATGTGCGAAATATGTTGCAAATAAACAACGGAAACATGAAGTTTAGTGAGATTGGCCAAGTTGCTGGTATCCACCAAACTGAATGGAGCTGGTCACCACTTTTTGTCGATTTTGATAACGATGGTTACAAAGATTTAGCTATTACCAATGGTTATCCGAAAGATATTACAGACTTGGATTTCATCAACTTTAGAATGGAGACTTCAGGCTTTGTTTCTACCGAAGACTTATTAAAGCAAATTCCTTCTGTTAAAATTCCTAACTATGTATTTCGCAATAATGGCGACTTAACTTTCGAAGATAATTCTAACAAATGGGGTTTTACGCAACCATCTTTCTCAAACGGAGCCGCTTATGCTGACCTAGATAATGATGGCGACTTAGACTATATCGTAAACAACATAAACGATCCTGCTTTTATTTATGAAAACACCCTTTACAAAGGCGAAAAAAGAGATTCACACTATTTGAGAATCAAGTTAAAGGGAAATAAAAATAATGCTTCTGCCCTAGGCACCAAAGTAATTATTCAATACGATGGTGGTAAAAAGCAGTATCATGAGCAGAATATTTACAGAGGTTACGTGTCTACTGTAGAAGATATAATTCACTTTGGATTAGGTAAATCTGCTAAAGTGGAAGAAGTAAAAGTGATCTGGCCAGATAAAAAAGTAACCATACTGAAAGATGTAAATGCAGATCAGGTTTTGAACCTTTCACAAGCCGAAGCTAAAGCGTCAACTGAGCAGAAAGCAACAAAAAAATCGACATTATTCAAAAACATGAATGATGAAGTTGCTGTAAACTTTGTGCATCAAGAAGAAGATTTTATAGACTACAACATGCAACAAAGCATTCCGCATAAATTCTCGCAATATGGACCTTCTTTGGCTGTAGGCGATCTAAACGGAGATGGCATGGATGATTTCTATGTTGGTGGTTCAAAAGGTGTAGACGGTAGTATCTTTTTCCAACAAAAAAATGGAAAGTTTACGCAAAGAAAAGGTGAGCAAAACATAGAAAAACAAGAAGAAGATATGGGTGTACTCATTTTCGATGCAGATGCAGATGGCGATAACGATTTGTATGTTTCGAGTGGTGGCTTCGAAAGTATGGAAGGCAGTGCTTCTATGCAAGATCGCTTATACATTAATGACGGCAGTGGTAATTTAAAACTGAATGATAAAGCATTACCTGCACTTACTAATAGCTCAAGTTGCGTAAGAGGTGCAGACTATGATGGCGATGGTGATATTGACCTTTTCGTTGGTGGAAGAGTGAAAGTAAAAGCTTATCCTTTGGCACCAAACAGTACTATTTTAGAAAATCAGGGCAATGGAGAATTTAAAGATGCCACTAGCCAAATAAGTGAAGGTTTATCAAACATCGGCATGGTAACAGATGCTATTTGGAGCGATTACGACAATGACAATGATGTAGATTTAATCGTAGTTGGTGAGTTTATGTCCATTACTATTTTTGAAAATCAAAATGGAAAGTTAGCCAAAGCAAGTACTACTGGACTTGAAAGCTCTGGGCTTTGGAATAGTATTATTACTGGCGATTTTGACAAAGATGGCGATAGCGATTACATTGTTGGTAACATCGGAATCAACAATTTCTACTGTGCAACGCCTGAAACTCCGCTTCAAATATTTGCTAAAGATTTTGACGATAATGGTGATGTAGATGCAATTATGTCTTGTTTCTTAAAGTCGGAAGATGGCAGTTTGCAATCTTACCCCGTACAGGCTTGGCAACAACTGAGTAAACAAAGCCCGATTTTTAGAAAAAGGTTTGCCTCTTACAAAGAATATGGCACCACTAAAATGAATGAGTTACTCACTCCGCAAGAGTTGCAAGGTGTAACAGTTTTATCTGTCGATCATCTTAAGAGCAGCTATGTGGAAAACTTAGGTGAAGGAAAATTCAAAATATCTCCCCTACCACTAGAAGCTCAAATAGCTCCAGTAAATGGTATGAACATAGGAGACTTTAATGGCGATTCGCATTTAGATGTTGCACTGGTTGGAAACGACTATGGCAATGAGGTAAACATGGGGCAATACGATGCTTTAATTGGCTTAGTACTACTCGGCGATGGCAATGGACAATTCAAACCAATGTCGGTAACAGAATCTGGATTTATGGTAGAAGGCGATGCCAAAGCTTTTAGTAAATTGGTATTAGCCAATGAGCAAGAAATATATCTGGCTACTCAAAACAGAGGTAAGATTGAAGTTTATGCAACTGCCAAGCAAAATACTAAAAATATAGAAGTTGCACCACTAGAATACAAAGCTGAGCTTACTTATTCTAATGGTAAAAAAGAGCAAAAAGAGATTCAATATGGATCAGGATTTTTATCACAATCGACAAGAAAAATAAGTATTGAACCAGAAGTTGAAAAAGTAGTTTTGTTTTCATATAATGGTGAATCCAGAACTATTGATATTGAGTGAAAATGAATAAAATTTTAGTACTTGTTAGCTTATTGTTTTTAGTGGCTTGTGGTGAAAAGATTCATGAAAAACAAAAAGAATTAACTGTTGAGTCAATCGTAAAACTACAATGTGGCAGTTGCCATTTGTACCCGGAACCAGCCCTGCTGTCTAAAGAACAATGGATTAATGTGTTACCCCATATGGGGCTGAGACTGGGTATAAAATCACAAAACATCGATGTACTTAACAAGCTAAAGTTAGATGAGTCGACTAGAATTTTAAGTGAAGGAATTTTTCCTACGAATCAACTAATACCAGATTCTACTTGGGAAAAGATACAGGCATATTACTTAGATAATGCACCTGATTCACTTGAAATTCCGACTCAAACTTATTCAAAGGAGCAACAAACTTTTAAATCTTATTTTCCAAAAATCAATCTAGCCGGCTCACCATTTATTTCTATGGTGAAGTTCAATGCTGATCAAAAATTCTATTTGGGAGACATAAAGGGTAATCTTTTACAATTAGATGAGACTTTACACATAGAAAATCACACAAGTTTTCCGATGCCTTTGGTAGATGTAAATTTTGATAAAGAAGGAAAACTATTGGCATTAAGCATTGGCGAGCTCTACCCTAACGACCGTTTAACTGGTGCTATAGCCAATTTAGATACGGTTGATTATAATATTCCGCAACTCATTTTTAAAGACTTACCAAGACCTGTGCAGTTCTCAAATGCAGACTTGGATAATGATGGAATGGAAGATTTAGTGATCTGTAACTTCGGAAATTACCTGGGTAATTTAACTTGGTATAAAAAAAATACACAAGGAACTTACGATGCCCATTTGCTCAAAAAATCTCCGGGAGCAACTCGATCATATGTCGAAGATTTAAATAAAGATGGTCAGTTAGACATTATTACCCTATTCGCTCAAGGTGATGAGGGTGTGAGTATTTTCTATAATGACAATGGCAATTTTACCGAAGATCGAGTTTTAAGGTTTCATCCATTATATGGTTGTAATGATTTTGAACTTACCGATTTTAATGGAGATGGCTTTAAAGACATCGTAATCTCAAATGGGGATAACGGTGACCATAGCGTTATTTTAAAACCTTACCATGGCATTAGAATATTTTTAAATGATGGTAAAAATCAATTTGAAGAGAAATACTTCTTCCCTATGTTCGGGGCTTCCAAAGTAAGATCAAACGATTTTGATTCTGATGGAGATATGGATATGGTTGCCGTTTCCTTTTTCCCAGACCCTAAAAATGGTTTACAGCAAAGCATTGTTTACCTAGAAAATGAGGGAAATCTTCAATTTACACCTCATGAGATTGATGGTGCAAATCAAGGAAGGTGGATGGTGATGGATAGTGGCGATTTTGATTCGGATGGAGACACAGATGTTGTAATTGGCTCATTCACCTTAACCAATGAAGGTATCGATCGAGAAACATTAACTCAATGGAGAAAAAGCAGCAATTACATATTAGTGCTTGAAAACCAGACCAGTAAAAAAGTAAATTAGTATAAGGTTTCTAAAAGACTATGTATAAAAAGTATTGAAAATGACTTTTATATTATATTGACCTTGGTCAAATTGCGTCAATAATTTTAGAAATGATTACGTGAAAAAATCCAGTGTTTGAGCATAGCGAGTTTTGGATTTTTTAGTAATCATTGAAAAAATTTAGCAAATTTGTCCACAGTCTTGAGTTTTTCGTTCTTTTAAGTCAAGTTAAAAGAACAAATTTACTGTGCTTTATCTTTTAATGTGTTTTTCAAAATCATTAAAGGCACTGGGTGTCTTCGCCAGTTATTCATGATTTTTTTTTGTGCATCTGCTACCATAAACATAGCTGAACCTAGCATAATATCTTTATCACCATCACCATCTAGGTCACCAGTTTCCATGGTCAGCCATTTACCACTAGGTTGGTTTTCAAAAGTAGAAGCTTCAAACTGAAAGCTACCTTTGTTTTCATAATAAACAAAACTCTCTTCTGGTCTACCTTCATAATCTGGGAAATAAGAAATGGCTGCTAAATCTAAATCGCCATCCATGTCGAAGTCTTCGGCTTTTGCCTTAAATACACCATGATGTTCTATAAAAAAAGCTTCTTCAAAATCCATATTTCCTTTGTTCAGGTATAATCTAATTCCGTGGAAGTTCTTAACAATTGGCATATAGTCACCATTATCTCCATTTACATAAATAATATCCTCCAAACCATCGCCATCAAAATCTACCCAATCGAAATAGGTTGAGCCATATGTTGGTGGAAATCGCATCAGATTTTTCTCAACAAACTTTCCATTTCTCTGATTTATATACAAAAAGAATCCTTCATCTCCCTGAGCCATTAATGCTAGAATATCCATTAATCCATCTTGATTAAAGTCTGAAAGCACAGTTTTAATAGCTCCCGGCAATGCGCGCAACACATGTTTCTCTCGCTCATTTGATTGTACATTGCTATACCAAGCTAGTTCCCCTTTGTAATTACCAAAGGCGGAAATCACGATATCTTCTTTTCCATCAGCATCTAAATCGCCAATTGAAGCATGAACTGGTCTTTGTAAATCATCAAGTAAAATTTCAGGTTCTCCAAAGCCACCACTTTCATTCTTTGGAATATAAGTTAAAGTGCCAATCTGTTTATTATGGGGCATTACCTCTCCCATTGTGAGCGCAAAAATGCCATTATCAGAAATAGAAATATGTGAAGGCGAACCAGTTAATTTTATACTTTCCTTTACACCATCTTCAACATCAAACACATGTAGTGATTTACTTGACGCATTTCCAAAATAAAATTGATTGCTTAAGGTATCGAAATGAGTTAAAGTGATAAATGGTTGTGCGTTTGGTAAACTGGCTTCAACAGCTTGAAAAGCATTTAGCTGAGGATCAATTTTTAAAATATTTTTGCCA
>PBYL01000322.1 GCA_002729595.1 Thalassovita sp.
AAAATCAAAGCTTTTAAAATTGGAGCAGACGATTACCTAACCAAGCCTTTCGATATGGAAGAATTACTTCTAAGAATTGAAGTAATTATGAAAAGGCAACAAAACAAACCTAAGTCTTCTACAATTGAGGATGAAGAAAGCGCCAAATTAGCAATTGGTAATTACACTTTGGATGTACCTTACCAAAAATTGTATTTAGGCGACAGTGAGGAGTTTAGAAAGTTAACTGCAAGAGAGACAGAGCTACTACATTTCCTTTTCAAACACAGAAATGATCTTATCAGAAGAGAATACATTCTTCAAGAAGTGTGGCAAAATGATGATTATTATGCAGGTAGAAGCCTTGACGTATTTATGTCGAGACTAAGAAAATATTTAAAAGATGATCCTGCAATACAAATCATTAATGTGCATGCAATAGGATTCAAATTTATTGTTCCTTGAAATTAGTAAGATTTCACACAACAAAAGGAGAAATAGAGGCTGAACTATACACTGAAGATGCGCCTGCTACTGTAGAAAATTTTATAGAGCTCGTTGAAGATGGATTTTATGACGGGCTTGTTTTCCATCAATATGTTCATGATACTTTTGTGAAAACCGGGTGCCCTAATGCAGATGGAACGGGGGGGCCTGGTTATTTTATTAAGAGTGAACTCAATGGAATAAAGCAATTTCACGATATAGGAGTGCTTTCCATGTGTAATGCAGGATTGAATACTTCTGGCTCTCAGTTCGTGATTTGTCTAGATAGAAATAATGTTGCGCACCTTGACGGTAATCATACTTGTTTTGGCAAGGTGCGTAACAAAAGCATGGATGAACTCTATCTTATAAGGCGTTTCGACATGATTAAAAAAGCCGAAATTGATGAACTAGATGATACAGTTGACCCTGATGCTATAGATTAGAAATTAAATTTCTTGTAAAGCCAGATTAATTCCTTTTTCATCAATAGCTTTTAAATCGCCAACTACCATTTCTTTTAAGCCTTCAATTTGATTTAGGCTGCCATTCCAAACAGAATCCAATCCGAATACTTTGTCAACAATGGTTGAATAGTCTGTAATGTTGTTATCCTTTATGTCTTTGTAGAGGGCTAGTACTTCTTTGTCATCATTCAAAGAATTGCCAAACTTGCCATCTTTATCTCTAAATAATTGGATAAGAGCAGCTAATGCAAATACTAATCTTCTAGGTAATTCTCCTTTTCTTTTCTGATATTCAATTACAGAAGGAAGAATCCTCGTATTATATTTAGCATGAGAGTTTAGTGAGATACTTAATAAAAAGTGCTTCACATAAGGATTCCTAAATCTGTCTAATACTTCGTTAGCGAAGGTATTAAGCTCATTGATGTTAAGGTCAAGTGTAGGAACAATTTCATTAAAAATGGCAGATTCAACAAAATGAGTTAATTGTTTATTATCAAGTACATTTTTTACTGTTTCTTCACCAGCTAACAAACCTACTGGAACCATAGATGTATGTGCACCATTTAAGATTCTTACCTTTCTGCTTCTGTAAGGAGCTTGGTTATCAGTAAATATCACATTTAATCCAGCGATGTCTGCCGGAAATTTCTCTTTAATGGTTTCTGGCCCTTCAATCACCCATAAATGGAATTGCTCACCTTCTACAATCAGTTTGTCTTCGTAACCTAATTGCTCGCAAAGTTCAGCTGCTTTCTCTCTTGGGTAACCCGGTACAATTCTATCAACCAATGTGTTGTAGAAAGAGCAGCTTTCTTCTATCCATTTCTTAAAATCATCGCTTAACTGCCAGTGCTCTGCGTATTTTAGAATGTTTTCTTTGAGCATTTTACCATTGTGGTTAATAAGCTCACATGGTATTATAGTCACACCTTTATCTGCTGTACCATTAAAAAACTCAAAGCGATGTTTTAACCAAGCAGTTAACTTACCCGGAAAACTTTCTGGCGTTTCTCCAGCTGCTGGATTTTCGCCTTTAAAGGTAATACCAGCTTCTGTTGTGTTAGATATAACAAACTCCATTTCAGGGTTTTCGGCAGTTTTTAAATATTCTGCATACTGAGAATATGGATTTAAACCTCTGGTAATACAGTCGATTACTTGGTGCTCGCTTACTGCTTCTCCCTTTTTTATTCCGTTTAAATACAATGTATAAAGACCATCTTGCTCGTTTAGCATCTCAACCAAACCTTGCTCAATAGGTTGTACAACAACTACACCTGCATTTAATAAGCCTTTTTTGTTCATGGTTTCGATGCACCAGTTAACAAAAGCTCTCAGAAAGTTTCCTTCTCCAAATTGTAATACTTTTTCTGGCAAGACATTAGTCTCTACCAGACTTCTGTTAAGTCTTTTCAATGCCATTTTATATATTGTTTTTCTTAGTCTGAAATTTAATTAAAGAGATACTCCACGTTTCCACGGAATAAAATCATCTTGGCCGAGTCTTACAGCATGCGGAATTAATTCTCCACTTGCTATTGCAATAATCTTTTCAAGAATCTCTTCTCCTTTGGTTTCAATGGTATCTTCTCCACTGATAATGGTTCCAGCATTTACATCAATCACATCATTCATCCTCTTATATAATTCTGTGTTTGATGAAATTTTAATTGTTGGAGCTACAGGGTTACCAGTTGGCGTACCCAAACCTGTTGTGAAAAGGATTACATTGGCACCTGAGCCTGCAAGACCTGTGGTAGATTCTACATCATTACCCGGAGTACATAAAAGGTTTAAGCCTGATTTTTCTGCTGATTCAGTATAATCTAAAACATCGATTACAGGAGAAGTACCACCTTTTTTAGCTGCGCCAGCAGATTTGATAGCATCTGTAATTAATCCGTCTTTGATATTACCCGGAGATGGGTTTGCATCAAAACCAGAACCAACAGCAATTGCTTGCTTATTGTAATTGGTCATTAAAGAGGTAAATTTCTCAGAAAGCTGCTCTGTAACACAACGATCGCTTAATTCTTGTTCAACACCACAAAGCTCTGGGAACTCAGATAAAATAACAGTACCTCCAAGTGCTACAACCAAGTCAGCAGCATGACCTACAGCAGGGTTTGCCGAAATGCCAGAAAATCCATCTGAACCTCCACATTCTAAACCAACTACAAGCTTAGATAGGGGAGCGGGCTTTCTTTCGTTTTTATTTGCTTCGATTAAACCTGTAAAAGTTTTCTTAACAGCTTCAGCAATTAAGTCTGATTCTGATTTACTTTTTTGTTGCTCAAGCAAGAATACTGGCTTGTCGAAATCTGGATTTCTCTTGGTTATTTCTTTCTCTAAAATTTCTGGTTGAGCATTTTGGCAACCAAGGCTCAAAATCGTAGCTCCAGCAACATTAGGATTGGTAATATAACCTGCTAATAGTGAGCACAATACCTCAGAATCCATTCTGGTTCCACCACATCCACCTTCGTGAGTAAGTACTTTTATACCATCTATGTTAGGGAAAACTCTATTGCGTTTTTGCTGTTCTGGAGTCATTAAAATATCCTCAGCTACTAAATCGTCAATAGAAGCACCAGATTGATATTGATCTACCAAAGATTTTACATTGATGTTGTAGTCTCTTCCTTTAGAGTAACCCAACTCTTCTGATAAAATCTCTGCAATGGCTCCAATATTTCTGTTTTCACAAAACACTAATGGAATTAATAACCAATAGTTTGCAGTACCAACTTTGCCATCTGTTCTATAAAATCCATTAAATGTTTTACTGCTGAACTTACTTACATCAGGAGCAATCCATTCTTTTTGTTCTTTTTTATTTCCGTACTCATTTGCGTAGTGCTTTACATTGAAAGTTGTAAGCATAGAGCCTTTCGGAATACTTTGCACAGCTTTGCCAACAGGTACACCATACATCACAATAATATCACCTGCTTCAAATGCTACTGTATTAAATTTATGTTTTTGCTTAACATCTTCTAGTAGCTCATAGTCAATTCCTTCAAAAGAAATTACCTCTCCCTTTTTAAGATCTGTTAGTGCTACCAGCACATTATCATCTTTATGAACTTTTAATACTTTATTTTTCATACTGCGGTAATTAAAGTTGGCTTTAATAAATTAAAGCATTGGCTGACACTTTTTGTTCAGTTTACTAAGCTTTAATTGTGTAGTAATTATAGATCAAAAATAGCTGGTAACCATAGGCTGATTTCTGGAATGTATGTCACTAGTATAAGTGCCACAATCATCGCTATAAACAATGGTATAAGCGGTTTGATCACTTTTTCGATTTTCACATTGGCGACACTACAACCTACGAAAAGTACACTACCTACAGGAGGAGTACACAAACCGATACTTAGGTTGAGCACCATGATAATTCCAAAATGAACAGGATGAACTCCAAGTTCTGTAACTACTGGTAAGAAAATAGGAGTGAAGATTAAAACTGCCGGAGTCATATCCATAAAGATTCCAACAATTAGTAGAATCACATTAATTAGCAGTAATACAATTATTTTGTTGTCACTGACTGAAAGAAGTGCTTCACTCACTGCCTGAGGAATATTCTCATAAGACATTACCCACGACATACCAATTGAAGTCGCAATAAGCAATAGTACAATTGATGTAGTAGAAACCGTGTCTAGCAAAATACTTGGCACATCTTTAAAAGAAATTTCTTTGTAAAGTAAAGCAAGAATAAAAGTATATAATACTGCAATTGCAGAAGCTTCAGTAGCGGTAAAATAACCTGCTACAATACCTCCAATTACTACTACCAAAAGAAAAAGACTTGGTAATGCATTGAGCATTTTTCTAAACCCTTCTGAGATAGATGCTGATTCTGAAGTTGGATATTTATTTCTGTAAGCAAATACACCTGCTACAACCATTAGCATTAAACCCACTAAAATTCCAGGTAAATAACCTGCTAAAAACAATGCTCCAATTGAAGCTCCACCCGATGCGAGTGAATATACAATTAGGATGTTACTAGGAGGGATGATCATACCAGTGGTAGAAGAGGTGATGTTTACTGCTGCTGAAAAAGATTTGTCATAACCTTCTTTTTCCATGCGGCTGTTCATAAAACCACCAATAGCTGAGGCTGCTGCTACTGCTGAACCGGAAATAGCTCCAAATAGCATGCATGCTACAATGTTTACGAAGGCTAAGCCGCCGGGTAGCATACCCACCATTACTTTAGCAAAGTCTATAAGTCGCGATGCAATACCACCCCGGTTCATTAATTGCCCGGCTAGTATAAAGAATGGAATAGCCAAGAGGGTAAAACTTTCTAAACCAGTAGCCATACGTTGGGCAATGGTGGTAACTGCAGGTACAGGATAAATACTTACCAGCATGGTAATAACTGCCGAAATACCAATACTATAAGCAATCGGAACACCAATTGTAAGCAACACTACAAAACTGACGACCAGTACCAGTATCTCAAATATCTCCATATTTATTTTGTTCTATTAGTTTATTGATATCTTATTTATTATTCCCCGAAAGGATTTTCGTTTTTCATGTTTACAATGCTGTAATACATAATTAGAAAGCCACTTAGCGGCAAAACGAGATAAATGTAGCCTTTAGGGATTTCTAATACAGGTGAGAGTTGATTGAGAGAAAGAGTGATATATACTAGTCTGAATCCTCCGATAACCATTACAGATAGGGCAAATAGTAAAACAATGGTATTGATTACTACATTAAACCTTTTTTGAGCTTCTATACTTTTACTTCTTGGGAGTAGGTCTATAGCCAAATGCATTCCTTTACCGGTTGCATAACTGGCACCGAGCAAACCAACCCATATTAGCAGAAAGCCTGCTACTTCTTCAGTAAAGTCTACTTGAATTCTCAAAAATCTGGCAAAAACCTGTAGTAGTACATTTAGTACCATTAAGCCCATAATAACAGTGAGGGTCTTGCCTAATAAGCTATCAATTTTTTCTTTCATTTTCTTACTTGTTTTCAAAATCTAATAGATTTCGAAATGGATATTTATTTCTGGTTGTACAGGTTTAGATGAGCTTAAAAAACTACTCTACTGCCTGAATTTGCTGTATAAGATTGTATACAAGCGTATCTTGCTTATAATCTTCGTACATCACAGATACTTGGTCTGAGAATGCTGCTTTTTCCTCTTCTGTTAGTTGTGTTACTTCAACTCCGGCAGCTTTTACCGCAGCGAGTGCTTCGGCTTCAGATTCTGCCCAGTATTCTCTTTGTACAGGTACAGCTTCATTGGCTGCTTCTTGTAACCATTGTTTTTCTTGATCTGATAATCTATCCCAAATGATGGTGCTAATAACCAATACATCAGGTACAGAGGTGTGCTCATTTAGTGTATAGTATTTACAAACCTCGTAGTGTTTGGTAAGGTAAAAGCTCGGTGGATTATTTTCTGCTCCATCTACTACACCTTGCTGTAAAGCAGTATAGAGTTCGCCAAAAGGCAAAGGCATGGGAGAAGCACCTAATTCGCTCACCATTTTACTGGCAGTGATACTTTTCATTACCCTTATCTTCATACCGTCGAGGTCTTTAGGCTGCTCTATGGGTTTGTCTTTTGTATAAAAGCTTCTGCTTCCGGCATCAAAAAAACATAATCCTCTTAACCATGCTTTTTCTCCGTCTTTTAAGATTCTTTTACCGATAGGACCATCTTCAACTTTAAACATATGTTCCTTACTTCTAAAGATGTAAGGCAAGCCAAGTACTTTATAACTTGGTGCAAAACCTTCCATAGAAGCAGTAGAAACTTTGGTAATGCCTAAGCTACCAATTTGTAATAATTCAAGACACTGACTTTCTGAACCTAATTGCCCACTATGGTAAATTTCTAGTTTTAGTTTTCCATTAGATTTTTCAGCAACTCGATCTGCCATGAAAAGCATTGCACGGTGAACGGAGTGTTGAGGGTTAAGGACATGTGCCAGTTTTATTACTCTTACATCGTTTTCTTTACCACAAGAGGCAAGCAAAAAGAGTAAAATGAGTATGTAGTTGAAAGGTGATAATTTCAGTTTCATATTTTGAATCTTTAGAAGCAATGTACAAAAGAATCAAGAAATAATCCTAATTATTTTGTATAAACCTCAGCGTGTATTTTTTAATTCTTTTAAGATTCTATCTATAAAAGAAAAGTAAGGAGTTAAACACCCCTTACCGCTTTTATAATAGCCAGTGCACTTTGGCTTTTCTTGGTGAGCTCATCGTAATTTCCACTCTCGATGATGTCTTTAGTAATGAGTTGCGAACCCATGCCCACGCAATGAACCCCTGCACTAAACCATTTTGTAAGATTTTCTTCGCTTGGTGTAACACCTCCTGTAGGCATTATACTTGTCCAAGGGAAAGGACCTTTAACTGCTTTTACAAAGTTTGGACCTCCAACCTCAGTTCCTGGGAAGATTTTTACTACCTCAGCGCCAAGTTCTTCAGCATAAGAAATTTCTGTTAAAGAACCACAACCCGGAGACCATGCAATTTTTCTTCTGTTACATACTTTTGCCATCTCGGCACTTAGGATTGGAGAAACTACAAAGTTGGTTCCTAATTGGATGTATAAAGAGGTAGTTCCAGGGTCTACCACAGAACCTACTCCCATAATCATTTCTGGAAGTTCTTTAGCAGCATATTTGTTTAATTCTGAAAATACCTCGTGCGCATAGTCGCCTCTGTTGGTAAATTCGAAAACTCTTACGCCACCATCGTAACAGGCTTTTAATACCTTTTTACAAACTTCTATATCTTTATTATAGAAAACAGGTACCATACCTGTTTCCTTCATTTTTAATGCTACTTCAATTCTTGTGAATCTTGCCATATTGATAAATTTTTAAAATCTGAAAATTATCTAGAAACTCTACCAGAAGCATCACCACTCATTAATTTCTCTACTTCATCAAGAGTTACCAAGTTAAAGTCACCGTAGATAGTGTGTTTTAGACAAGATGCAGCAACGGCAAAGTTTAATGCTTTTTGGTCGTCGTCTGGGTAAGTTAATAATCCACAGATAAGACCACCCATAAATGAGTCACCACCACCAACGCGGTCTACAATGTGTGTGATTTGGTAAGTTGGAGCTTCGTAAAGTGTTTCTCCATCCCACAATACACCAGACCAAGAGTTGTGATTCGCATTAATTGAACCTCTTAGTGTAATAATGATCTTTTTAGCTCTTGGGAATTTCTCCATAAGTTGAGTACCTACAGATTTGTAAGCAGCACCTTCTACGTGACCAGCAGTTACATCAACACCTTCTGGATGGATGCCAAATACTTTCTCAGCATCTTCTTCATTACCAAGAATAATATCGCAGCCTTCTACTAGCTCTACCATTACTTCACCTGCTTTTTTACCCCATTTCCAAAGGTTTTTTCTGTAGTTTAAGTCGGTAGAAACTGTAATGCCTTTTTCATTCGCTTTTTTAATAGCTTCTAAACAAACTCTTGCAGCGCCTTCAGAAACAGCAGGAGTAATACCTGTCCAGTGGAACCACTCAGCGCCATCAAAAACAGCATCCCAGTCGATCATGTCTGTGTCGATCTCAGCAAGTGCAGAGTTAGCTCTATCGTAAACTACTTTACTTCCGCGGCTTACAGCACCAGTTTCTAAGAAATAAATACCTACACGGTCACCACCTCTAGCAATATAGCTAGTATCTACACCATATTTTCTTAAAGACATTAGAGCAGCATCGCCTATATCGTTTTTGGGAAGTCTTGTTACAAATGCAGGACTGAAACCATAGTTAGCAAGAGAAACAGCCACGTTAGCTTCTCCACCTCCATAAGTTGCTGTAAAAGAATCAGTTTGTGCAAAACGTAAATATCCTGGCGTAGCCAGACGTAACATTATTTCACCAAAAGTTACTACTTTCTTTCCCATAATAAATTTTAATTTTTAGTTCAGTAATAAAGATGTGTTTATCAACTCCACCCTAGTTGAGACTAGAAGTTGAAGTAGTTTTTAGCATTGTTGTAGCAAATGTCTTCTACTACCTGAGATATAAGATCCATATCGTTTGGTAGAAGTCCATTTTCTACATCGTTTCCAAATAAGTTGCAAAGAATTCTTCTGAAGTATTCGTGTCTTGGGTAAGACATAAAGCTTCTAGAGTCGGTGAGCATTCCTACAAATTTGCTTAGCATACCCATATTAGAAAGGGCGTTCATTTGCTTTTCCATGCCATCTTTTTGGTCGAGGAACCACCAGCCAGAGCCAAATTGAATTTTACCCGGAGTATTGCCAACATTAAAGTTACCAATCATAGTAGCCATTAGCTCATTATCTCTTGGGTTGAGGTTATAAAGGATGGTTTTTGCCAATTTGTTGTTGGTATCTAACCTATCGAGGAATGTTGCTAGCGGTTTGCCAATTTCAAAATCGCCTATAGAATCGAAGCCAGTATCAGGGCCAAGCTCTCTCATCATTCTAGAGTTGTTGTTTCTGAGAGCGCCAAGATGGAATTGTTGTACCCAACCTTTTTCATGATCCATTTCTGCAAGAAATACCAACATTGCAGATTTGAATTTGGCAATTTCTTTAGGTTTTAGCTCAGATTTAATCAATACTTTGTTAAAGATGGATTTAATCTCAGTTTTGTTATAGTTTTTTGCATACACATACTCCAAACCGTGGTCAGACACACGGCATCCCATGTCGTGGAAAAAGTCGTGCCTTTTCTTTAAGGCAGAGAGTAAATCGTTATAACTAGCAATATTAGTATCTGCTGCTTCGCTTAGCTTTTCTAAATAAGCATGGTAAGCATTTAAATCTTCTATAGCGAGCACTTTGTCAGCTCTAAATGCAGGTACAATTTTTACATCGAAGCCATCTTCTTTAATCTTCTTGTGAAACTCCAAAGTATCTGCCGGGTCGTCGGTTGTGCAAACAACCTCTACATTCATCTTCTTTAGGAGCTTTCTTACAGAATATTCTGGGGTATTTAATTTCTCAGAAGCTTCGTGATAAATTTTCTCGGCAGTGCTGCCATTTAGAATATCGTTAATTCCAAAATAGCGCTGTAACTCCATGTGAGTCCAGTGGTATAATGGATTTCTAAGTGTATATGGAACGGTTTCAGCCCACTTTTTAAACTTTTGGAATGGATCTACATCACCTGTACAATACTTTTCGTCTATGCCATTTGTACGCATGGCACGCCACTTATAGTGGTCTCCTTCTAACCAGATTTCTGTGAGGTTTTTAAACTGTCTGTCATTGGCAATATCTTGTGGAGGTATATGGCAATGATAGTCTATAATAGGCTTAGAGGCAGCATGATTGTGGTAAAGATGTTGTGCTGTATCGGTTTCTAGCAAAAAATCTTTGTCTAAAAATTTTTTCATTTTCAATTAGAAAATTGAGTTAACAATAGGTTTTTTGGTTGTGATGTTTACTCAAGTTTACAGAAATTCAAGATTAATTATTAGCAATAAAGGAGATTTTTTTACGGTAACGTTCCCAACAACGTTCCCGATTTTCAGCTATAAAATCTTACATGCTTTTTGGTTTAAAATGAGAAATAGCGCCTTTTAAATTTAGACCTATATTGATTTTTTTTTGTGTTTTTCAAATAAGTTATACCAAATAATAAGGTTAATGAATATATAGGTTTTACGTCTGCATTTTGCTTAACTTAAGTATAAAATTTGCGTAAAGCCCATTGGAATTCATTCATTTTTAAATTTAAATTTTATGCTACTAAACAAAAGGCTTTTAGCACTATGGGTATTACTCTCTTTTGCGCTTTTTTCTTGCGACGATGAAGGAGACGAAACACAAGTCTTAACAGAAGAAGAATCTGAAAGTAAAGAAACATTTGAAGACATTATGTATGTAAATGCAGAGATTAACTCAGCTATGGGTATGAGTATGTCTGCAATGGGTACAATGGGAGGTCGTATTGCAGAAGACGATTATTTCTGTGGAACCATGACGTATTCTCTAGAAGAAAACTTTGAGTTTGTTTATGATTTTGGTGATGGATGTGAAGGTGTTGACGGTAAATTGAGAAAAGGTAAAATCATTATGTCGTTTGATGGATTTGATAGCGAGAGCATGACCTATTCTATTACTTACGATGGATTTTATGTAGATGGTAATGAAATAAGTGGTACAGTTACTACTTCTGCCTATGTTTTAAACGAGAATGAAAACTATGCTTTCAATATTACAATGAGTGGTTTTGAAGTGAGCTTCAGTGATGGAGACTCATTCTCATACGATGCTTCTTACTCTTATGAGTGGGTAGAAGGTTTTGCTTCTATGGACCCATATGCAAGTGTGTTTAATATTACTGGTACATCAAGCGGAACTACTAGAGATGGCTTGTCTTACTCAACTGAAATTACATCTCCATATGTATTAAAAACTTCGTGCTACTATGAAGGATATTTTTATCCAGTTAGTGGTGTAATAGATATTTCGCCAGTTGGAAAATCTGAATATTCTGTTGAT
>PBYL01000323.1 GCA_002729595.1 Thalassovita sp.
CAAACTGCAAAAGAAAATCAAACAGAGCAGCAAAATTTTAAAGTACATAAATCAACCGCAAAGAAAGCAACAAGCTGGTTTTATTTGCGAGCAGCTTCAATTGTGTTTTTAATTGCCTTGGGTGTAGCCAGTTGGTTATTTGTGCAGTCTAATTTATGGCTAAAGTTGCAAAACGAAAATATAGCAACACTTTCTGGAGAAACTAAGTCGATCACTTTAGCAGATGGAACAAAAGTAAAACTCAATGCAAACTCTAGTTTGTATTACCCCAAAGCATTTAATGGAAACACAAGAGAAGTACTGCTAGAAGGGGAAGCTTATTTTGATGTAGCAAGCGATAAGGAAAAACCTTTTACCATTCATACAGGACAGGTTGAAACTACTGTGCTGGGAACGGTTTTTAACCTGAGACATTTTAAAGATGAAAACTTTACAGAATTACTGCTAGAAGAAGGAAAAGTGGCTTTTACAGCAGCAGGAAAAGAGGAAATTGTTTTACCCGGAGAAGTTGTGCAGTATAGTGAGACAACAGAAAAAATATCAAAACAGAAAAATAAAAACCCAAATATATTGGCTTGGCAAACAGGTGAGCTAAAGTTTAATGAAACACCAATAAATGAATTAATAAAAACACTGCAAAGGTATTATCATACAGAATTTACGCTAGATAACTCTGCAAATTTAGCTTGTAGTTATACAGGTACATTCAATAAAAATACACTAGAAGAAGTGCTAGAGATTATGCAGCTTTCTTCATCATTTACTTTTAAAAAACAGGGTGATAAAATACTGATTACAGGTCAGTTATGCCCAGAATAAGTTTCAAAATATCCCTTCTTATGGTTTCCACCAAATTGATTTTTCAAAAAATAAAAAGGGATAAAAATGAAAACTTTCATTCAATTAGGAAATGCACAAGCAATTCAATTAAAAGGATTTACTTCAACGAAAGCATTAGTGCTTTTGGGTTGGTTACTTTCTTTAAGTCTGCTTACTTGCGCACAAGAACTTAAAATTGGAGATACACACAAAGAGAAAGTAAAAGGTGCAATTGTCTATTCTAAATATGTAACAAATGCCGAGCTTACTTTTCCTTCTAAAAACATTACTAGCATTAAGATGAATACAGGTGCTGGTTTTCTAGAAGTAGTACCTTCTGAGACTGATGAAATTGCATTGGAAGCACAAGTGGTGAATGCAGCTTTAAGTAGAAAAGATGCAGAAAAGTTTATAGATAAATACCTCCATCTTTCTATGGAAAACATAAATGGAGAGTTGGTAATTGAAAGTTTCTTTCAAGGTTTACTAAGAAAAAGAAATGAAACTAGATATGGTTTAGGGCATATGATAGAAACTCCGGGTTCTAAAATCCATGTAGTTTTAAAGGTTCCAGCAAAGATTAATTTAAATCTGTACGATAGATCAGGAAGCATCAATATACATGACCTTAAAAATGATATTTATTTGAACGATCGCTCAGGTTATATCAAAATGAAAAACATTGAAGGAGACATTGAAGTAAAAGATCATTCCGGGCAACTAGCTATCTCGAATACAGAAGGAGATTTGAAAATTAAAGATGGTTCTGGTGGAATTAGTCTGGATGGAATTGGTATGGAAAAAGGCAATCATCAAATAGAAATTTACGATAGATCAGGTTTGATTGATGCTCGCGGTATTGGTGGCGATTTGATAGTAAAAGATGCATCTGGGGGACTCAATATCAATTTGGTAACCGGTTCTGTAGAGGTTACAGATGGCTCTGGTGGATTAGTGCTTACAGAAACCGATTCTTATGTAAAAGTAAAAGATACTTCTGGTAGAGTTTATTTGAAAGACATTGCCAAAAACAAAGAAGTACCTTTCGAAATCTTAGTGACTGATGGTTCTGGTGAAATCTATTTGAGCAATGCAGGAACTGATGTAGTGATAAAAGATCGCTCAGGAAGTATTCGGGTAAAAGATATTCAAGGTGATGTAGAAATCTCCGACCGTTCAGGCGAAATTTCAGCTAGAGATATCTCAGGCAAGCTCAAGGTGAAAGACCATTCTGGTAAAATTCATGCCGATAACTATATGGTGAGTAACAAATAAGATTCTTAAAATAATTAATTTACATGAGGAGGCTTTGCTTATTCTAAAAGCAAGGTTTTCCTTTTTGTTTGGTCTAATGCAAATAAAAGGCGATGCGATTAAGCATTTTTATTATATTTTTTTTGGTTTACAAGTTTGCTGTCGCACAGCAAGAAGTTTTAGACGAACGAGTTACACTTAGTTATAAAAGTGTGCCACTCAAAACGGTGCTCAACGAGCTAGATTCTGCTTATTCTCTCAACTTCAGTTACTTCGACGATAACCAACTCGATAAAAATGTAAGTCTGGATTTACAGGGTGAAACGCTTGCAAATGCATTAGCAAAGCTTTTCGATGAAACTGGACTCAGCTACATGATTAAAGGCAACCATGTGGTTTTGAAAAAGAAGTTGGAAAAAATGCTGATTGAAGGCAAGATTATAGATAAAGAAACCAATGAGCCAATTTCACTGGCTACAGTGAGTATTAAAGGTAAACCAGTAGGCATAGTTTCCAAACCAGATGGGCAATTTGGTTTGCTTATTCCCAGCGATTATAACAATGATACCTTGTACATTTCAATGCTTGGTTATAAGAATTACGAATTTAGCCTTGCAGATTTAGATAAAGAAAATCCTTTAAATGTTGCGCTTGAGACAGAAGAAAAAATGTTGAGCGAAGTGTTGATTTTATCTGATGCAGGCAACTGGGAAAGATTAGAAACCAAGGCAACTAGCAAGCTTTCTCAAAGAAGTGCGATGGGTTTTAGGAGTTTTGTAACGCTTGCCTCTCTCGATATACCAGCTACAGATTTAACCCTATTAGATTTAAGATGTGGAACTGGCATTTTAAATATAACAGAAGGTAAAGGAGATAATATTAAAGTTGATGCCGAGATTTTAACCGCCTCATTAAATGAAAAAGAAACGCTAAAGTTTATTCAGCGCTATCTAGATTTAACTTATAAAATGTCTGGAGATACTGTTTTTGTACGGAGTTTTTTCAATCTGGAAAGTGAAAAAAATAAGAGCAAATTTCCATTGGGAGATTTTCTTGGTACACCGGGTTCTAAGATAAACTTAAAGGTTAAAGTGCCAAAAGGCTTGTCGCTTAAAGTAATAGATGGATCAGGAAGTATTAGAATAGAAAATTTGAATAATAATGTTTATTTGTACGATGGCTCAGGTGCTTTAACAGTAAAAGGAGTTAATGGAAATCTGGAAATAATCGATGGCTCTGGCAATTTAAATGTGGCTGATATTAAAGGCAATGTGGTGTTGAATGACCATTCGGGAATGATAGATGTAAAACATGTGGAAGGTAGTGTGTATATAAGAGATAGGTCTGGAGGTATGTACCTCAGCGATATACATTCATCCGATTCGATTGCCCTCACTGTGAAAGATAACTCCGGTAAAGTGTATGTTCGGGATGTGGGTGGAAAAACAAAGATCATAGATACTTCCGGCGGAATAGATATTAGAGATGTATCGGGAGAGGTGATAATAGACGATCGCTCTGGTGGGATTGATGCTTATGGAATAGAAGAAAACCTGAGTGTAAAAGACCGTTCAGGCAAGGTAAACACCAACAACAAATCGTATAAAAAAAGTCAGAAAGATAATTAAATCTAATTATTGGACTTTTACATGAATTTTAAGCCTTCACACAAAACTCTTTGGATTAACAGTAGAAAAAATTGGACTTCGCGACTATTTATTGATAAATTTGTCAAAGCAACTAATCCTTATACAGGGATTTTTTAAACCAAACATTCTATCAATTATACTAACATGAGGGCTGCAATTTTTTTGATAATAACAGTATGTTATTTTGTTTCTGATAATCGTCTGTATGCTCAAAATACCACAGAATCCGAATACAACTTAATGACCATCACCGATGTTTTTCCTGAACAAAACTACGAGAAAATATCTGATTGGGCGTGGAGAGATGAGTCGCAAAGAAATTTCATTTTTAATTTCTTTCCGGTAAAGCGTATTGCAGATGGTGGCTTTGTAGGGACATATATTGAGATTTATTCGAAAGTAAAATCAAGCAAATCTATACTCTTTTTACCTTCTCAAAATCAACAACAACCACCTTCTGGTAGAGATTTGAGGAACTTTAATAGGTCTTTGGCTGCAACAACGCCAGATTTAATGGAGACCTATCAAAAAGAGTTGAGCAAGCTGGATAAACAAACGCTCAATGCTTATAATATGTCATTGGCATCTTATTTATCCAGGTATGCTACGGTGGTACATTTGTATACTGAGAACCACCGAGGAATGAGGTAAGCGCTATAGTCTTAAACTATGTACAATTAAATCTTTTGCTTGAGTACCATTTTCATAAATGGGTTCTGAGTAATTATCTATAAAGAAGTTTTTCTTTATTTCGGTAATCTCAAACCCAAACCTTTGGTAAAGCTTTAATTGTTGGATACTAGAATTAGCTGTTGAAATAATCATCATTTCAAAGCCTTCATCTTTAGAATAAGTAAAAGCATAGTTTAGCATGGTAGTGCCAAAACCTTGTTTCTGATATTCGGTTTTTACAGCAATGTTTTTAATCTCTATTTTTTCATCATCGATTTTATAGAGTACAAAAACACCTATTTGCTGTGTGTCAATTTCTGCTACAAATACGAGTGAGTCAGAAAGGTAGTTTTCAATCATTTTCTTGTCCGGATCTGCTAACAATAGCAAATCGAACGGAATGGGTTCATCATCAGAAAGCTTTCTGATGACGAGGTCATCTGCTGGAGGTCGAGACATTTATCTGTTAGTTTTAGCTATTAAATTGGGGTAATAATTTATCCGGAAATTAAGATAAAAAATTCCCTAAATGAAGTTTGTTTTTTACTTTATTCGCAAATTCATTAAAGGTAATCTCCGGTTTTCCTAGTTCATTCCAAGTTTTTTCAGCATTAAAAATTTCGTTATGCTCAGAGAGTATTTCTAGGTAATACGTAAAAAAGGATAATTTGGGATGTAAGAAAGAGAAAGGTTTTAAAAGTTTTGTTGAGATTTTAGCTCTTTGAATTTCTGGGTGAGCCTTTAGGAACGTTTGAGAAGCGGTTCTGATAGAAATTTTTTCTAGTCCCTGAATGGTATATGCAATATTTTTTTCTAAAAAACTATTCGATTTTATCGCGGTTGCAGCTTGTTGAGCATAATCTTCTGCAGCAATCCAAAAAAACTTTTTATCTGTATTTTTCGGTAGATATAAGCTTTTCTTTCGAGTCATTATCTTAGGAATACTTTCCATAAATAATGTGGAGTAAAAAATGGTAACAGGTAGCTCACACATATTTAAAAGCCTTACTGCATCTCGTTTTATTTGAGAAACCCACCATTTATTCTTTGTAGATTGATGCAGCAGCGAAGACAAGTAAAATATTCTTTGTATGCCTGAATACATGGCTGCTTCCAATAGGTTTTTAATTCCTTCTCTCTCTGTATGAAAGCTTTTTTTATGAGCCGTAGGTGAAACAGATAAATTGAGGTAAACAGCATCGTGTCCTATTAATGCTCTTTCGATACTGTTTTTATCGTTAAGGTCTCCTTGTATTAGTGCTACTTCGGCAGGTAAAACTTTGGCCGCTTTTTCGGGGTTTCTCACCAATGCAGTTACCTCTAAACCATGCTCAATTAAAGCACGAGTTACAGGTAAACCAAACCTTCCGGTAGCACCAATTACAAGAATATTCTGCAACATACTTATATGTTATTCTTCTATTTTTAACATTATCCGCCAAGAGATAACAAAATAAAATCAATTTGGTGCTGATTTCTACTTGGGTTCAATGTTTTATTTACATCCATGAGGTAGCTATATCTCACACCTAAATTAGCATCTAGCAAGCGTAAAAAGCGAACATCAAAAGTAAGTTCTGCTCCAAAAGATTTAAAAGAATTTGATGTTTCTGGATATGAGAATTCACTCAGATTCACATTGCCTAACAAATAAGGTAAAGCTGCTAAGCTTCTTGCATTCGTTTTTGCCACAGCCACATCAAAAAAGCCATTCAGTTTTACTCTTTGGAAAAATGCGAGAGGCCCAACTGCTGCTTCTGGGTAAAACAATGGCAATGCATAGTTTACAGAAAATTTATTAATCTCATCATGAGGAATACTTGAATAACCTCTTGGGTACGTAAAGTTATCTCTAAACTGATAGGTTTCGTCTATGCCTTCATTTTGATAAGCAGCACCAATATTAAAGCTGTGTGTTCTCCAAACTCCTGGAAAATAGAAGTAAGAAATAGCTGTAAACACATCTCCCTTGTTTCTATTAGAAATAAGTGTCGATCTATATCTCACATCTAAAGTCTGGGCAAATCTTGGGTTTATCTGTTGTTGTGCAGTAATTCTCGATCTGCTAAATCTAAGACGGTAATCCATGGCATTTACATAACCATTTCTAGAAGAAAGATTAATGTAGTTACCTTCACCAAAATCTACATCCTCATAAGAAACATTCATTAAGTGGTAAGAGCCTGATACCCTCATAGAAGTTAGATAATTCCCTTTAGTAAGGTTAAATGGCAAAGTAACTCCTATAGAGTATTCATCTTCTTTCCATTGCTTGCCAAAAGCAAGTGGTTCAGAGAAGTAGAAAGTCGTATCGTTTCTCTCAAAGCCGTAAGAAAAGAATGCGTTTCGGCTTCTGTCATTATTGAAACTTAAACTTCCTTCAATTACTGGGAAAAATTGAGCATAAGTAAAGTCTGCATAAAAACCACCAGCATTTTCATTTACATTGTAGCTATAGCCAAATGAACCACTCAAAGTTTGAAACTTGTTCTCAACCTGTATTTCTGCACTATAGTTTGGGTGATAAGGAAAAGCCTGCAAACTGTGCGGGTTAAACAAGCCACTGGTTTTATGAAATTTCTTTGTTTCAAACACAGTTGAGCCTATTTCATCTTCAATAGAACCACCTTCTTGCTCTACCAGTGGTTTGTAATAATCTATAATTGAACTCAGATTTTCGGTATTTACAGTTTTGCTATCTGTAAGCGAAACTTCTCTTAAGCTATAACCTAAAGCAGTATAATCGCTATAAACCAATTTGTTTCCACTTGGCGACACAGCCGGTTGAAATGCTCCAAATCTACTAGAAGTAATTTGAGTGATTTCTTTGCTGTTGATATCCACCGAAAAAATGTTATTAATGCCTGTATAAGCTGCTGAATAATATACTTTACCGTTTTTAGGGAAAGGGTTACTCAACTGAGCATAAGCGTAATCAGTTACATTTTTAATGCTTTCTGTTTCTACATCAACCAATACGATGGCTTGTTTTTGATCGTGTTGGGCAATTGCCACAATGCTTTTTCCATCATCGGTAAACCTAGGGAAGGAGAAGAAGATGTTTTCTGGGTTATGGAATTTTTGGGTGATTAATCCTGTATTAGGCTCAATAATTACCAAAGCATATGTCTGCTCTTCGGTAGTTTGTACTGCAACTATTTTTGAGCCATCTGGAGAGAATGCAGGTGCAAATAATTTACTTTTTGAGCTTACTTTAACTTGGTTATCTCCATCAAGATTTCCGGTTTTAATAATTGAAAAATCTTTAGCACCCCATCTTAAATCAAATGTAGTTTCGGTCCATACCAGTTTTTCATTTGAGGCAGAAAGTGTGTTGTTGAAACGATAATTGAATCCGGGAGCGAATAGCTTTTCCTCTTTACCAGATCTATCTATTGTAAAATAGGTTCTAATTTGATCTAAACTAGTTTTTTCTACTACCCAAGTGTCTTCGTCGATGTATTGTGGATTTCTGTATTGG
>PBYL01000324.1 GCA_002729595.1 Thalassovita sp.
TGATGAATACGGTGAATTTACTAATAAAAGAAAAGTAGCTCCAAGTGAGTGGCATAAACATTTTAAGGAGAAATTTACCTTAGATAGAAAAGATGATTTTAATGAAGAGCCTCCAAAGACTTTAAAAATACCAAACAAGGTTCATCAAACGATAATTTTTACTATTCGTGATTTTCTATCTAAAGTTAGTAATACTCAATATCTTGTTATAAATCTAGTAGAAGCGCCACTACTAGCATTACTTCTTGCATTAGTAATTAGGTACAGAGGTGCACATGACGATTCTTACATTTATCGTCATAATGATAATATTCCTGCTTTTATTCTAATTTGTATTTTGGTAGCACTTTTCATGGGGCTAACAGTAAGTGCAGAAGAAATAATTCGAGATAGAAAAATTCTGAAAAGGGAAAAATTCTTGAATCTTAGTAAGAGTAGCTACTTACTTTCTAAAGTGATTATACTATTCTCATTGTCTGCAATTCAGACATTAAGCTTTGTTCTTATTGGTAATACAATACTAGATATCAAAGGATTGAATCTAATGTATTGGATTGTTCTGTTTACAGTTTCATGTCATGCAAATGTATTGGGCTTAAATATTTCATCAGCATTTAATTCGGCAGTAACTGTTTATATAATCATTCCACTTTTAATCATACCTCAAATGGTGTTAAGTGGACTTTTATTTGACTTTGATAAATTAAATAATTCTCTAAGTGAGAGAGGAAAAGTGCCTTTTGTCGCAGATATGATGATATCTAGATGGGCTTATGAGGCAATTGCTGTTGAGCAATATAAGAGCAATGATTATCAAAAAAATATTTTTGAATTTGAGAAAAGAGAAAGCCAATACAATTTTAAAGTAGCATATTGGATACCTAAGATGCAGGAGCTTTTAACAAGTTCATTAAGTGCATATGAAACAGGGAAAAATGATTCTACTATAAAAATTGTAGAAGAGAATTTAAATATTGTAAAAAGTGAAATGGCTAAAGACCTTTACACAGTTAAATTTTCAGAATTTCCTTTTGACTCAGTTAAAAATATATCTGCTGAAAACTTTAATGATAAGGTTTCATCTTTGATCTGGTACCATTTAGAAGATGCTTCTAATTACTACAGTATTAATCTAGCTCAAGCTAGTGATGCAAAAGATTCAGTATTGTATGTGATGAAAAAAGCTTTACCAGAAGGGAGTGACCTTGCTGATTTTAAAGATCATTATTACAATGATCAGTTAGAGGATTTAATGAAAAATAGTTCTGCTGAGGAAAGAATAGATATTTATAAAGGAAAAATTATCCAAATAATTGATCCAATTTATCAAGATGTATATTATCCTGATGAACCTCTAAACTATAGAACTCAATTCCTTGCTCCCGATAAACCATTTCTTGGAAGTAGTTTTAACACATTTGGTTTTAATATTAGTGTAATTTGGTTGCTTACAATTGCTCTCTATGCAACATTATATTTCGATGCTCTACCAAAAATAATGGAATTTATACCTTCTCTTACTTCTAAGTTTCCAAAGAAAAAATAGAAATATGTTTTTGTCGTTGCTAGTAAGACAAGAAGAGATATAAACATTTATTAAAATAAAAGAAATTAACCAACACAATAAAAAGGTTTAAATTATGAAAAAACTGTATTTGCTTTTTTTTGCAATTTCTTCATTCTGGGCTTGTAGTTCAAATAGTGCTCCTTCAAATGAAACTGAGAATCAGATGGCAACTGCCAGTGCTATTCCAGAAGAGGCCTCTATTGTGAAAGTTGATGATGATATAATTAATGATATTTTACAATCAATACCTTCACCATTAGAGATTTCATTACTTATCAAAGAGGTAGGATCTTATTACAATAAGGCTGATCTTAATGATCACAATAAAGTTTCATCTTACTCTACAAACTTTGATAAAGCTTTAAATTTAGGAATCTATGGTACTGATTTAGGATATTCTAATATTTATAATAAAAACCAAGATGCTCTAAATTACTTAAACTCAGTGCAGAATCTTGCTGAAGGTTTAACTATAGGTCAGTTCTTTGACTATGCAACGCTTAAATCTTTAGCAGAGAGTGCAGATCAGAATCTTGATGCATTATTACGTACAACTACTGCTAACTTTGAGAAGATTAACTATCATTTAAGACAGCAAAAGCGTGAGCACTTAAGTATTCTGTTACTTACAGGAGGTTGGGTAGAAGCTTTATACCTGACAACATTAGTACACCAAAGAACAAATAATGAAGTACTAAGAGAAAAAATTGGCGAGCAAAAAATAGTTTTAGATAGAATCTTATTGGTTCTTGAAGTTTATAAAACAAGAAATGGTTTTGCTGAATTAATTGCAGATCTTAAAAAGCTACAAGCTATTTATGATCAGATAGAAATTGAAACTGTATATGAAGAGCCAACAATGGTTGAAAAAGATGGAGTTTTAGTAGTAGTTGATAATACTAAGAGTGTGGTAAACATCACAGATAGAGATATCGATACTATTACTAGTTTAACTAAATCAATCAGAAATAAAATTATTAACTGATTGTATAAATAAATCTATCATCTTTTTTTATTAAAATCCAATAATACAACTATCTGATTCTGTTATTAAATAAATCAGTTTCAGGTGTAAAAAAAATATACAAATGAAAAAATTGATTTTTTTAATTGGTTTTCTATTCAGTTCTTTTCTTTTTACACTTACGGCAAGTGCTCAGTGTAATTCAGAGTTGTATGTAAATAAAAGTATGAAATCCCTAGAGTCTGGTTTTCAGTACTCTAAGAGTTATAGAATTGATGGTAGAGGGGGCAATAGAAGAAAAGTTGAATATACGTGTGTATTTAGTAAAGACACCAACTACCAAATTAGAATAACGGGAAAAGATGGAGGCGCACAAGGATTAATAGGTACATTATACGATTCTAAAAGAAACGAATTAGTTTCAAGTTTTTATAACAATAAATTTTTAGAAGGCTGGACCTTTAAATGTAGAGCTACAGGTATATATTATTTGAGCTTTACTTTTAAAAATTCGAAAAGCTACTGTGGTGCAGCAGTTTTGGCCTT
Source organism: Thalassovita sp. (assembly GCA_002729595.1). Taxonomy (GTDB): domain Bacteria; phylum Bacteroidota; class Bacteroidia; order Cytophagales; family Flammeovirgaceae; genus Chondrinema. The sequence goes on from PBYL01000324.1 coordinate 3,078, forward strand.
TAGACGATAATTATTCTATACTTACAAAATAAATTAGGAAGGTTTTTTAGCCTTCCTTTTTTGTTTTAGCCTTTTTTAAATTGTAAACATGATATTAACCCTTTATCAAAATGTTTTTTAAAACATATCAATTATTGATTATCTTTCAAAAAATAAAATTTAGCTGATTTAATATGATCATTTTAAAAGATGTTGATAAATTTTTTAAATCGAGGTTTCAGAAAACCTTTATTTTAAAAGGGATTGATCTAGAAATAAATGAGGGTGAATTTGTGACAATTATGGGTCCAAGTGGTGCTGGCAAATCTACTCTATTAAATGTAATAGGTATGCTTGACCAAGCGAATGCAGGGGAGTTTTATTTTTTAGATCAGCCTGTCCATAAATTTAATGAGAAGAAGAGGGGGGAGATGCATAAAAACTTTATTGGTTTTGTATTTCAGGCTTATCATCTGATTGATGAATTAACTGTTTATGAAAACATCGAAATGCCTCTTCTTTACAAAGGAGTAAAAGGTAGTGAAAGAAAGTCTTTAGTTGCAGAAATGCTTGATAGATTTAACATAGTTGCAAAAAAAGATTTATTCCCACATCAACTTTCAGGAGGTCAGCAACAAGTAGTGGGAGTAGCTAGAGCAATAATTGGAAAACCTAAATTAATACTTGCTGATGAGCCTACAGGGAATCTTCATTCAAAACAGGGAGAAATGATTATGGAGCTTTTTAAGAAATTAAATGATGATGGAGTTACTATAATCCAAGTAACACACTCAGAAAAAAATGCTGAGTATGGAAGTCGAATAGTGTATCTGGAAGATGGTGCAATTACTAGTGATAAAAATAATTAAACTTCTAAACCAAATATTATAGCATCATCTGCTTTATCAATATCTGGTATATACTGAGAAAGTCCACTTGTTAGGGCTTTCTCAGTTTCTTTTATATTTTTTGTGTCTTGTTTAGATAGTATTAATCTAATATTTTCATCTGTAAATACTTTAGTTTCATCACTACAACTTTCTAGAAATAGAAATAATTGATCCTGTTTATTTATCAGAAATGTTTTGTTACTAAACATCTTTGCATTAGTCTGCACAGGTTTGCCGAGTATAAAACTATCTGGGTTTACAATATGGAGGTTGTTATGCCTAATATTGTAGATAGGAAGTCCAGCACCAGCATAAACAATCCTTTTAGTATTTATATTAATTGAAAGAGCTAATGCAGCCACTCCTTCACTTTTATCATTGATCAATTGTTTGTAGTTAACAAGTTTGTTGTGTACATCCTGTAACAAGTCAGAAGGTGTTATAAAAACTTTGTTATGCAGCATTTTCTCTACAAGTGTATTTACATAAATACCCTGAACTAAACCCGCAATGTTTTTATCGTTGCAGTTAAGAGCCAAAATGTAAAAGGTGTCATCAACCAAAGAAAACTTAAGGAAATTTCTCTTAACCTTTGCCTTGCCATATTTGTGTAAAAAGTATCCTGAAAAAATGTTTAGATACTCTGGCATTTCAAACATCAACGTATTTTGAAGTTTAAATAGTTGTTCAGAGGTTTCCTGTAGAAGTTTTTCAGCCCTGTTTAAACTTTCATTCTTCTCTTTTAATTGAGTCTCAAGTTTTAGTACTGAGTCTCTATTTGCTCTTTTAGCTTTTATCCTCTGATAAAGAAAGAAAATCAATACAAGTGATAAGATTAACAAAGCAATAAGTGACAATGCCCGATAATTTTGCACATCACTTAAGTTATGTAATTTTTCTATTTCGGATTCTTTTTGCTTGAGTTGGTGGTCAATTTCTAGCGCAGCAATTTTGGTTTTGGTTACCTCACTCACCATACTATCTTCTGTAGAAATGTAAAGCTTATAGTAAAGAAGAGCGTTTTTAAAATTATCTTTCTCTTCAAACAACTTAGCAAGACTCTCATAACTATTTCTTACCAGCGATAGTGAGTTTAGTTGTTCTGCGATTAATAAACTTTCTCTAATTCTTCTTTCAGCTTCATCATACTGTTTAAGCATTTTTAATGCTTGACCCTCCTTCATTAAAGCTACTGCTAAACCAAAAGTATTGCCTGTCGCTTCACTAGCCTGCTTACTGTGCTTAATGTATATTAAAGCCGAGTCTGGCTTATTTAATTTCAGATACATATCACCTAGGTTTACAAGTGGTTTGTAAATCTGAGAGGTATCTTTAATGGCATAACTTATTTCGAGAGACTTTTTTAGGTTTTGCGTGGCATCTTTATATTGCTCAGAATTAATTTGGATTAAACCTAAAAGGTTAAGTGCATCTGCTTTAGAGAGTTGGTTTTGTGATAATTCTAATGCTTCAAACTCTTGTTTTACATATTCTAGAGCTTTTACATAATCATTAACTAGCAAGTATGTAACACTTATTTTGTGTAAAGCATTAGCTTTAACATCATTTAAACTCTCTTCTATACTTGTTTCTAGCGCTTCAAAAAGATAGGTAAGTGCTTCCTCAGACTTGCCAAAATTCCTTAAAACTACACCTACATTAATATTAGAAATAGCAATTTGTTTCGGGTTATCTTCTTCCTTGGCAATTTTTAAAGCTTCCTGAGCATAAAACAAAGCCCTTTCTGTGTTTGTGTTTCTATAAAGTACAGATAGCTCATTATATACATTAATTCTTTCAACACGACTCACCTGATCAGCAACGGCTTTGAGGCTGTCAATTTGAAAAACATTTACGTTCTGAGCGTAAAGTAAATTATAACTATTGGTTAAAAATATGATTATGAATAGTAGACGCATGCCGACCCACTTTATGATATGGAGTAAAAATACTGAAATTGTATTATTATGCGAATAAATTGCATTAATTAATATAGAATATTAAATCTAAAAGGATTATTTGCCTTTATTCTGTTGAACTTGATTAAATAATTATTTTTGAATAACTAAATCTTTATTTACCAAAATCTTTATAACTCATTTGTCATGGAAATGAAGAATGCCAAATTAGCCGGTATAGGTTATTACGTGCCGGAAAACATAGTTACCAATGATGATCTTTCTAAAATAATGAATACCTCAGACGAATGGATAGTTGAGCGTACAGGAATTAAAGAAAGACGATATGCAAATGTAGAAGAAGACAAGAACTATGTAATGGGGGCTAAGGCTGCCAGAAAAGCCATGGAAATGGCAGGAACTAATCCTGAAGAAATCGATTTGATTGTATATGCTACTTTAAGTGCAGACTATGTTTTTCCGGGTTCTGGAGTGCTATTGCAAAAAGAATTAGGTTGCAAAGATATAGGTGCAATAGATGTTCGTGCGCAATGTTCGGGCTTTGTTTATGGCTTATCAATCGCTGAGCAATATATAAAGACTGGAATGTATAAAAATGTTCTTTTAGTTGGTTCTGAGATTCATTCAATCGGATTGGATTATACAGATAATGGAAGACATATTGCTGTTATCTTTGGTGATGGTGCCGGTGCAGCAGTTCTACAACCAAGTGAAGATAAGGAAAAAGGTGTGTTATCAACGCATTTGCATAGTGAAGGAGAACATGCAGAACAATTAGCTGTAATTGATCCGGGCTTTTATAAAAAAGAAAGATTTCATCCTGATATGATTAAGCCAGGTGGTGGATTTTATCCGGTGATGAATGGGCAGTTTGTTTTCAAAAATGCAGTAACAAGATTTCCAGAAGTAATTCAAGAGGCTTTGGATAAAAACGGTTATACAGTTTCTGATCTTGATTTATTAATTCCACACCAAGCAAACTTGAGAATATCTCAGTTTGTACAGAAAAAAATGGGATTACCAGATGAGAAAATCCATAATACAATTATGAAATACGGTAATACAACTGCTGCTTCAATTCCAATTGGTTTGTGTGAGGCTTATGAAGCTGGAAAAGTTAAAGATGGTGATTTGGTATGTTTAGCAGCTTTCGGTAGTGGATTTACTTGGGCAAGTGCTTTAATAAGATGGTAAGCTAATTTTAAAATCACTTTTATATAAAAATGCCTTCATCTAACATATTAGACGAAGGCTTTTATTTTTGAATAATATCTAATTAACTAATCGTTTGAAACTGTCTTAAGAAGCGAGTATCATTTTCGAAAAACAATCTGATATCTTCTATTTTATGTTTTAGCATTGTAATTCTTTCTATACCCATACCAAAAGCAAAACCGGTATATCTTTCAGGATCAATGCCACAATTTGCCAACACATTCGGATCAACCATACCACAACCTAAGATCTCTAACCAACCAGTTCCTTTGGTAATCTTTCTATCAGCTTCTGTTTTTAATCCCCAGTAAATATCCATTTCTGCACTAGGCTCGGTAAATGGGAAATAAGAAGGTCTCAACCTGATTTTAGTATCAGGACCAAACATCTCTCTAGCAAAATAGTAAAGTGTATTTTTAAGATCTTGGAAACTCACATTTTCATTGATGTATAAACCTTCAATTTGGTGGAATATACAGTGAGCCCTAGCAGATATTGCTTCGTTTCTAAAAACTCTACCAGGCATAATTGATCTTAAAGGCGGCTTTTGGTTTTCCATCATTCTAATCTGAACATTAGATGTGTGGGTTCTCAAAAGCATATCAGGATTTTTTTCTACGAAGAATGTATCCTGCATTTCTCTCGCTGGGTGGTTAGGAGGGAAGTTTAAGGCAGTAAAGTTATGCCAATCATCTTCCATTTCAGGTCCATCAGCAACATTAAATCCTATTCTCTGAAAAATAGAAACAATCTTGTCTCTAGTCTGAGATATAGGATGTATCGTTCCCAATTGATTAGGAACATCTGGTAATGTAAGGTCTGGCTGACCCTCATTTATATTTGTATTAGACTTTTCTAAAGCTTCAGCAGCCTCTTTAAATTTACCTGTTGCCAGATTCTTTAAAACATTGAGACTTTGTCCAACATCTTTTCTTTTATCAGCTTCTACGTTTCTGATTTCACCCATCAAATCTCCGATCACACTTTTTCTGCTGATGAAGCGCAACCTGAATGCTTCAAGTTCCTCTTTGTTTTCAAGCTTTACAGCTTCTATTTCTGCTTTTAATTCTTTAATCTTGTCTAGCATTCTTACCTGATTATTTTTTTCTAGCTGCAAAGTTAATCATTCAACATAAAGTAAAAAGATACTTTGCAACAACTTAAGCCACTTTTATTGGCAAATCACAAAAGTTGATTTTTTTAAACTAAATTATAACTATCTGATTATCAAAAATAAATTATCTTAAGATCAAGACATAATGTTTATTTAAACTTTCAGATAGTAAAAACAGACAAAAATTTATTTTACTGAAAAACAGTAAAACCTGTAAATAGCATGAAAGCGATAGTACTTAATGAAATCCATGAGCCGATAGCGCTTAAAGAAGTTTCCATTCCAGAGCCATCTACCGGAGAAGTTTGTATCCAATTAAAAGCAAGCGCACTAAATCACAGAGATGTTTGGGTGCAAAAAGGATTATACCCCGGAATGAAGTTGCCTTGTATTTTAGGATCGGACGGAGTAGGTACTGTAGTGAAGATGGGTGACGGAATAGTTGAGGATTTGGTAGGAGAAGAAGTAATAATAAATCCAGGCATGTTCTGGGGAGAAAACCCAGATGTAGCCAGTAAAGATTTTGTAATTCTAGGAATGCCTATAAATGGCACTTTCGCAGAGTTTGTAAATGTGCCTTTCGAATATGTACACGCAAAACCCGAACACTTATCAATAGAACAAGCTGCTGCTTTACCTTTGGCTGGAGTTACAGCTTATAGAGCATTGTTTACAAAAGCCGGTTTGCTCCCTGAAGAAAAAGTATTTATTAATGGAATAGGTGGAGGTGTCGCATTAATGGCTTTAGTTTTTGCAGTGGCTAATGATTGTGAGGTTTATGTATCTTCTAGCTCAGACGAAAAAATTGAAAAGGCAATCGCTTTAGGAGCTAAAGGTGGCATAAATTATAAAACTGAAAAGTGGTCTAAAAAACTGATTAAAGAAGCAGGCTATTTTGATGTAATTATAGATGGAGCTGGCGGAGATAATTTTGCTAGTTTAGTAGATATTGCTGCTCCAGGTGGTAGAATTTCAATTTATGGTGGAACTGCGGGAAATATTTCTAATGTATTACCTCCGAAAATTTTCTTTAAGCAACTCAAAATTATGGGGACTACTATGGGAACCCAAACTGATTTTGATATTATGCTGCACTTTGTAGATAAATATGAAGTTGAACCTGTTATAGATAAAATATATCCTTTATCCGAAGCAAAAGAGGCTTTTAAAAGAATGGAGGATGGAAAACAATTTGGTAAAATAATTTTAAAACACTGAGAATCTGAATTCCTTATGAAGGCACTAATTTTAGTAGATATTCAAAACGATTTTGTGAGTGGAGGTGCTTTGGCTGTACCTGAAGGCGAAATGATAGTTCCAATAGTAAATGAACTACAAAAGAAATTTGATTTTATAATAGCAACCCAAGATTTTCACCCAGCAAATCATGGGAGTTTTGCTGCGAATCACGAGGGTAAAAATGTTGGTGAAGTAATAGACCTAAATGGCTTAAATCAGATTCTTTGGCCAATTCACTGTGTGCAAAATACAGATGGAACTGAGTTTGTAAAAGAATTGGATATGTCTAAAGTGAAAAAGGTTTTTGTAAAAGGAACTGATGCTGAAATAGATAGCTATTCTGGTTTTTACGACAATGGACATAGAAAATCAACAGGTTTATCAGATTACTTAAAAGAGCAGGGAGTTACAGAAGTGTATGTAACAGGTTTAGCAGCAGATTACTGTGTGAAGTTTACAGCACTAGATGCAGTTAGCGAAGGTTTTAAAACCTATTTAATTTCTGATGCTACAAAAGGTGTAAATCTACAAGCAGGTGATGTTGATAAGGCAATTGATGAGATGAAAGAGAAGGGGGTTGAGGTTATCACAAGCGAAGAATTATAAAAACAAAAAAGGCTGGGTAACCAGCCTTTTTTGTTTTATGCATAAAATCTATTACTTCATTGCAAGGTTTTGAGATTCTGGTTGATTAAAGTAAATCCAGTCAAATGTTACTTCTCCTGCATCGCCGCTTCCTGTATAATCAAAAGTGAAGTAAAGGTCTTTCTTTCCTTTAATTGCTTTATCTATTTTCACGTCAGATTCTGTCCAATCTGTTTTTTGCCCATTTGTAAAAGGAATTTCTTTAGTGGCTATAATATCACCAGTTGCACTTCCTGTTCTTATTAGCAGCTTATAGCCTGCGTTTTTAGTTTGTCCAGTCCTGATTGTCAATTTTTGAATATCAGTCATATCAATTCCTTTAAACATAAAGTAAGAATCTTTCTTAATATTATCTACAAGCATATAGTTGGTGCCGGCAGGTCTATTCTTACCAACATTCTTCATGTCATAATAATCCTCCGCTTCTAAATGTGGGCTTATTAATCTGACTTTAGATTCCGTAGTTAGTGGACCAATTACTTCTCCACCTTTATCTGTATAAGAAGCTGTGATGATGTATGAGCCTTCTACATTGTTAGGTGCATGCATATTTGTTTGTAAATGACCTGCAATTGGCAAACTTGGAGTAACTACTTCTTCATCCATTGCTAAAATGAAGCTTACCATAGTTTCTGCCTCTTCTGTTGAAAGCGAAGGGTTTGCAGCCATCATTCTGTCACCCCAAACACCGCCACCACCATCAATTACTTTTTGGGCTAGTTTGCTAATAGTAGATTTATCACTTTCATACCTTTCTGCAACGGACTGATAACTTGGGCCCACAGAAGCTTCTGTAAATGAATGGCAGGTTTTGCAACCTTTTTCATCAATTAGAGCTTCGGCGTTTAATAATGCACCAGTTTGTTGGTGGCCTTGAGCTACAGTGGTTAAATCATGCCCAGCAGAAATATAATCGAAAGACACATTTACTTTATCCTTAACATCTCCATCTTCTTTATCTGTAACTTTTACTTGATAATCGAGTGATGAATTATCCCAATAAAAAGATGAATTGCCGTTTAAAACAATCTGAACATCAGGTTTTTGGTTACCTACTCTTATTTCCATCTCAGCAATTGAGCTACCTCCTTTATCATCAATTACTTTCACTTTTGGATGATAAACACCTGGTTTATCAAAAGTAAATTCTGCTTTTGCACCTTCAGCTTCCTTAGAATCTCCAGTAAAATACCATTCGTAAACCAAGTTGTCACCTTCATCATAATCGAATGATTTTTCGGCACTAAAGTTTACTTTGAAAGGATGTGCACCTACCAAATAGTCTGCATCAATTTTTGCTTGCGGATGTCTGTTTCCTTCTGCATAGTCAATTTGGGCTAGTACAGCATCAGGGTTTCTAGCAAACCAGTTTGCCCCATATTCGAGTATATACATAGTACCATCTTTGGCAAACTGCATGTCTATAATTTTCTCAAATTTAAAGTTTGGTAAAAACGGTTCGTGATACATATAGTCACCATCTTCATCCAATGTTACAGCGTGAATCCAGTTTCTACTCCAATCGTAATGGAATACTTTTTTATCATAGTACTTAGGAAATCTATTCTTAGAACCAACATAATCACTGAAGTAGTAAGGAGGGCCAGCCATCGCATTTCTGCCACCTTCACCCATATCAGGGAATTCGTCTGTTTTGGCATAAGGGTACCATACAAGTGGAGGATTTGCTGGAGGTAAATCAACTGCACCAGTATTATTTGGCGAGGTGTTTTTAGGATGTTCCGGATCGAAAAAATCACTCACTTCACCTGTTACATAATCCAATTTTCGATAAGGGAAATTATTACCTACAAAATAAGGCCAGCCATAGTTTCCAGCCACTTTTGCTTGGTTAAATTCGTCGTAACCTCTCGGACCTCTTCCGTCATTATTATTTCCTGCATCTGGACCAACTTCTCCCCAATACAACCATCCAGTTTTAGAGTCAATCGCAATTCTATAAGGATTTCTACAGCCCATTACAAAAATTTCTGGTCTGCCAATAGACCCATCTTTTGGAAATAAATTACCATCTGGAATGCTATAAGAACCATCTTCTTCTGGCTTAATTCTCAGGATTTTACCTCTTAGGTCATTGGTATTTGCAGATGATTTTTGAGCATCAAAAGGAGAGCGACCATCTCTTTCATCCATCGGGCCGAAACCGTCAGTATCATACTTTTGGTCTGTGTTAAATGGTGAAGAATTGTCTCCCAAAGCGATAAAGAGGTTTCCATTGGGGCCAAATTCCATTGACCCTGCAGAATGGCAACATTGCTCTCTCTGTACTGGAATTTCTATAACAACTTTTTCTGAACCAAGCATTAAGCTATCTGCCAGTAATGTAAATCGAGAAACTCTTTGGATTGGTTCGTCTCCAATTGGAGAGTAAAAAAGGTATAACCTGTAGTTTTGATCAAAGTTTGGGTCAAGTGAAAGACCTAATAAACCATCTTCAAAGCCAGTGTGCACATCCATATTGGCAATGGTTTTCACTTCATCATCAGCAGGGTTGTAAAGCTTTACAGCTCCTTTTCTTTCAATAAATAAGATTTTGCCATTTGGTAAAACCTCAAGTTCCATTGGTTCATCGAGGTTAGAGATAAATACTTTTTTTACAAATCTATTTTCTTCTGGCTGTCTTACTGTATGAGCATGTGCATAATTTAGCTTGTTATCACCCACTGCATATTCGATTCCTCCTGTAATAAGATCAACAAATTCTTTTTCAGCAAATGTTTCAGGTGTATGACCAAAACCAGTAAAGAATGCTTTACCTCCATCAAAATCATGATACCATGTTATTGGATGAAAGTCGCCATGTTTTCCTGCACCGTAAGATTTCTCATCTACAGTAATCAGGAAATTCATGTCCATGTTCAAAGACTTATAGTTGTAAAACTCATCAGACTTATCCCAACTGTCTGGTAGGTTCTTTGTTGAAGGATGGTTTTTATCAAGTACTGTAACCTTACCAGTTCTTACATTTGGATTTCCGGGATGCCCATCAAACCAACCTCCCATTAGTTTGCCGTACCATGGCCAATCGTATTCTGTGTCAGATGCTGCATGAATACCAATGTATCCACCTCCAGCTTGTATATATCTTTCAAAATCAGCTTGTTGCGCATGGTTAAGCACATCTCCAGTAGTATTTAGAAAAACGACTGCACTATATTTTTGTAGATTTTCTTCATTGAATAGTTCTGCATTTTCTGTTGTATCGATCTGATAGCCATTTTCTTTACCAAACTTAAAGAAAAATGCTTGTCCTGCTTCAATTGAGTTATGTCTGAATCCTGCTGTTTTAGAAAATATTAAAAGTCTCTTTTCCTTTTCAGAACATGAAAATAGTCCCAAAAGAGCACAAAAGAGCACTAGGTGCAAACAATTCATTTTCATTGAGTAATGTATTATTTAGTGAATATTATTTTGTTTTAAGTGGGGGTAAAAATGATACTTTTTTCAAGATAATAAATTGGGGGGAGAATGTAATTAGATATGAGGAGACTAGCTTGCTGAAATCAGATAACTAGTGTTTAAATTGAAAAAAGATATAGACGTCTTAGAAAAATCTTAAGATTTATTTAAATAATTAAATACTGATAAATGCTAATTTTATTATAAAAGTTACCTAGCTACCAGCTTATAATAATTCATGTTTTTTATGAATTATAAAGTGAGTTTGTTATTAGAGTTGAATTATTCTTTAGGGCAAGAACCACATCTTTTGCCTTTTTTATATTTTTTGCAGCACTTCTTTTTCTTAAAAATACATTCATTATCACATAATTCAGCTTCAGTGTTACCCTGTGGCAATGTAGTACTAACTAAATGAAAGTATTTATTCATAATTGACATTAATTTCTTTATCCTTTACAAAAGTAATCTTATTTAGACTAATTAAAAATAAAAAATGCAAAATTTCATTTCATTATAAAATAGTACTCGTATTTTGGTATTTATATAAGTAGGGCTTTTTTAAACTAAGCTGATATAAAAATTATCCTCTTAAAAAACTTACATAATCCAATTTCTTGGATGTAAGAGATCATATATAGAAATACTGATTTTTTGCTTTAAAGGAGGTAATAATATAGCTGGTTGTTAATAAATAGTGCATAATTATGCTTAAAAGCTTTACTTTTTACAGTGCCTTCTTTCTGATTTTAATTTTATCATTTCAAGATTCCATTGCTCAAACCCGCTATTGGGTAGGAGATTCTGGTAGTTGGAAAGATGCTGCTAACTGGTCTTTAACCTCTGGGGGTGCTGGAGGCGCTTCGGTTCCTAATAGTACCACAGATGTTGTGTTCGATGAAAATTCTTTTAGTGGTACCGGACAAATAGTTACTATTGACGGAAATGAATCTTGTTTAAATTTCACTGTTACTGATATCGATGATGATAATCCAGTATTTCAGATAAATACTTCCAAACATCTTTATGTACATGGAAATTTTACTATTCAAGATCAAATTGGAAACTTTACTGGAGCTGGAGATATTAATTTTTTAGCAACTTCAGCAAATGCTACAATCCAAACCTCAGGTACTGAATTAGGTGATATTCATATAGATGCTGCGAATGATGTTGTACTTGTTGATGATATAATTGCAGATATATTTTATTTAGATAAGGGTAGCTTTATTTCATCTGGTAATAACTTAACTGTTGAGAGAATAGATGCAGATCCAACAGGAGATGATGTAAGAACATTAGATTTTACAGGCTCTGAATTACTTACTATAGAATATGCAGGTATTACTAGTAACTCACCATTAAGATTGGAAAGTACTGGAGGTAATCTAACTTTTATAAGTCCAGATACAATTAGTTTCACTAGTACATCTACTACAAAAATAGATTTAAATTTAGGTGATAATGCTTTTAATTTTGGAGTAATAGCATTTACAGGAGCTGTTACTAAGGATGTTAATTTTACAGGAGATGCTGCACATAGTTTTGGAGATATTATAATTAGTAGCAATGGTGCAGTAGATTTTTCAGGTATTGGAGATAAAACATTTTCTAATATTTCTATTGGTGAAGCAGGTGATGCTGCTAATATCACTTTTACA
>PBYL01000325.1 GCA_002729595.1 Thalassovita sp.
ATTTTAATTATTTTAAGCTTTTTAGTCGGCTATAAGTGTAATACCTATAATTTGCTTTTAACAAATTGCGTTATAGGATAAAATTGTAGTTTTTAAATTAAATATTGCATTATGCCAGTAGAAGCATCAATTAAAACCGAATTAAAAAGATCTTCTGGAAGTACTTTCGCTACTATCTATGTTGAAAAAGAAAACGATCTTATTTTTATTGATTGGGATGGTTTTCTTTCTGTAGACCAAGTAAAAGAAGGCTCTGAAGAGCTTCTTAAAATTTTCAAAAGCGTAGGTGGAATTAGTAAAATTCTAGTTAACAATCAAAAAGTAACGGGACCGTGGAGTAAGGCAAACGATTGGTATGTAAACGATTGGAACCCAAGAGCCATAAAAGCTGGCTTGAAACACATGGCAGTAATCGAATCTGAAAATATTTTTACCCAGTTATCTCTGCAAGGTTTTCAAAAAGTGACGAGTGGGTTTGAAACTCAAAGATTTATTGGAGAAGACAAAGCACGTGGTTGGTTAAAATCAGCATAAAAAATAAAAAAAGGTATATCTAAATTTTCATCAGATATACCTTTTTTAATCTCTTATCAATTTAATTGATGCCTCTTAAATATAATTTACTCTAGCCCTTTCCTGAATTTTAGTTTCTGTCCAAATCTCTGCTTCATCTAAGCTTGGAAAAGCGTGCCAGTCCAATTTGCCCATTACTTTTAAGTTTAGCTGCAATGCTGCAAATTTTGTCATTGCATCATGAGAAAATGCCATTGCATAAGTTTCTAAACCATTATCAAGCATATGAGGATAAAATTCTGTTTCAAAGAAATTCATTGCGCCAGCAAATGAACCTCTCATTCCTGTAAGATTTGCTAGCATGTGTCTAATTTTACCTTTCTCTGCAAACGGAAGAACTTTTCTTAAGAGATCAATAATCGGTTCTGCTTGTGCCACACCAATATACTGAGTTCTTAACAATTTATTAGTAGAATCATATTCTGCTTTCCCGTATTCATTTTCGTATATAAGCTCCATGATAAAATTTTATTTTTTATATAGTAAACGAGCGATAAAAAAAACAATAATATATATAAAAGGGTCTCTATAACATCTATTATATATATTGGATTAAAATGATATCAAAAAGTTAGAAAAATGCAATTATTGCTTTAAGTAGTTTAATATGTGCTGGAACATATTCGCAATAAAATTTAAATATAAAGATTTATTTCTATTCAAAATATTGATAAGATTGTAAAATGTGAAACCTGCTTTTTGTAAATTACTATTATGCAAGTTACAGATTTTGTAGATCCATCCATCATCTACCAGCTCAGGAACAAAAAAGATAAAACCCATATTCTATGGCCAAACGTTTTGGTTAATGCCACAACTAATAGGTACTATAAACATGTACCTGAGAGTGCTTTTTCAATTTTTTCTAATATTAAAGGTAGGTCGATTATTAATATAAGAGGGCAGAAAAAAAGAATCTGTGAAGATACTTTTATGATGGTTAAGCCCTTCGAAAATTTTGAATACGAAATTAACGAAAATGTACAATGTGTAAATGTCCATTTCGAATGGGAGTTCTTTAACAGAGCCTGCAACACATTGTTAACTGATGATGAAAATCTACTAGAAGGAAAGGTAAATTCAGAAGAAGCTAACCTAATAATAAATCAGCTACATTATAAAGATGCAAACCTGAAACACATTTTAAGTGCATACGACCGCGAAGAAGATTCAGACTTTTTCTTAAATCTTATTTCGGCTCTTTTTCAAAGGAATCAAACATATAGAAAAAAGTTGCTCAAAGTTGCTTCTAAAAAGCAAAGCACAAAAAATGAATTATTTAAAAGAATGATGCTGGCTAAAGATATTCTTTTTAGTAATTACGACAATCCCAGTTTTAATATTAATCAGTTGAGTGAGGCAGTTGCTATGTCACATTTCCATTTTTTAAGGGTTTTTAAAGATATCTATGGAGTTACCCCGGGCAAAATGCTAAAACATGTTCGAATAGAAAGAGCAAAGTTTTTACTAGAAAATACCGAGATGCCAATAAATGAAATTGCAAGCGAAGTAGGTTTTGAAGAAAGCAACAGCCTCTATCCTCTTGTGAAACAACAATTACAAATTACACCAAATCAATATAGACAAATTAGCAATTTTCAATAGTAGAGTTTCTCTACAATGCTTCTACCTTAGTCGCATCAACAAAAAATTAAACAGACTATGGAAGTACAATTAATAAGAAACGCGACTTTAAAAATCCGATATGCTGGTAAAAATATACTGGTTGACCCCTATTTTGCGGCAAAAGAATCTCTCCGCTCTTTAACTGGAAAATCGAAAAACCCAACAGTAGCTCTTCCTCTTTCAATTGATGAAATTTTAGATGGAGTTGATTTAGTTTTAATTACTCACCTTCACCCAGATCATTTCGACGATGAGGCAAAAAAACATCTAGATAAAAACATAGAAATTGTTTGTCAGCCTGAAGATGTTGAACAAATTAAAGCTAGTGGTTTTAAGAATGTGACATCAGCAGAAAATTCTATTTTGTGGCAAGAGATTGAAATCAATAGAACTCCGGCACAGCATGGCGAAGGATTTTTCTTACCTTTTATGGGAAAAGTGAGTGGCTATTTTTTAAAAGCTAAAGGTGAAAAATCTCTTTACATTATTGGAGACAGCATCTGGTACGAAGGTGTAGCTGAAACGATTGATGAGTTTCACCCAGACATTATTATAGCCAATGCAGGTGGGAACGAATTTAAAAAGGAGTACGATTTATTTCAAGTGGGGATGACAGAAGATTCTGGTGCTATTGTGATGAATGAAGAGCAAGTATTTAAATTATATGAATACTCACCAAAAAGCCAAATAATAACAGTACATATTGGTGCGCTCGATCACGATACTGTTACAAGAAGTGGGTTGAGAAGTTTTCTAGATTCAAAAGGCATTGCAAGTGATAAAATATTGATCCCAGAAGATGGTGAAAAGCTTAGCTTTTAGCTTTAATAATAGCGTTTCGGTTTGATCGAACCGAAACGCTAACATTTTATATTATCTCAACATTGGTAAGTACTTTTCTTTATTTTCTATAATTACCCAAGTCATAATTGCGAATAATACTATAGCGATTGGCAAACCCGATTGTGCCTCAAACAAATTAAAAAGCAAAATCCCCATCATAATAGGGAAAATTACAATCGCTCCAAAAGCTCTTAATTTCGGTATTATCATTAAAATACCTCCCAAAATTTCTCCTAAAGCAATTAATGGCATAAGCCAACTTAGTTCAGCTAATGCGTTAAAATCTCTCATCACATTTTCAGGCATCTCTTCGGGCATTGGCATATAATTTAGAAACTTATTTAAACCTGCATTTATAAACATGAGTCCAAAAAGTAGGCAAACAACAAATAGAATTTTAGATTTCATCAGTCTTTAGTTTATGATTAACTTATGCAATATAGACTGATTTTATCAACAAATTATGGTATGTCTGCGACAATCTGGGGGTTGAATGCGTCAATTATTTTTTTGAGAAAAATACGATGAATTAACTATTGTTAAGTTTCACCATTTTATTAATTAATAGTCAATTTATGGTATTTCGGTAAACCTATCGGCATTCTTTTCGTGTATAAAAACTGTCATGATTTTGGAGCAAACTAACTGAAGCTAAACACAAATCTTACAATTTTTTGACATGCTATTACCCCATTTTTTAAAATTGAATCCAAAAACGTTGACTCCCACAGTTTTTAAATTACTTTTTTTCGGGAGTTTTATTTTCTCAATCACAAGTTTACAAAACCCTTCAACTAAACCAGAAAACAATCCAAATGCTGAGTTAAACAGCGGTATTTCTGGTAAATTTTATTTCCAATTAAGAGGTGAGCCTGTTCTTATGGATTTAAATTCTGGCAACTATTCTTTCTTCAATAAACAAGCTTGGGAAGATGATAAATCTAACCCAGCAATGGGAATTGCTAAATACTATTCGAAGCCATTCCCCAAAAGTGATCGAATACTTATTTCGATTAGAGATGCTTTAAACTGGCCTGAAAAAATCGGTGAAAACTACAGTCTCACCTTAATTCAAGATTTTGAAGGAAAGTTTTATCCTGGATTAAAGTTCAAATACGACCTTATTGAAGGAGCTGAAGTTGCACCAGATGAAAAACACTTTGCTGTTTTGAGAGAAATCGATGAGCAATGGTTAGAAGTTTACACTTTTAACAATGACTTTGTAGATGGTGAAAAAGTGAAAGCAAATTCATTTAAATGGCTACCAAATGGCAGATTAATATATGCAACAGATCGCCAGTTGGTAATTACTCAGCCAAACTCAACTAAACAAGCCCAGACTATAAACTTACCATCTAAAGTGGGTGAAGGGAAAATAAAGTATTTATCTGCGAGCCCGAATGGTAAATATGTTTCTTTTGCTTTGGTATACGACGGAACTATTAATGTATCCACTTACTCTAGCTTTTGGACGCTTAACTTAGAAACTAATAACTTCCATCAAGCAGCGACAATCCATCAAGACGATTTAAAAACTGGTTTTAAATATTCCTCTTGGTCTCCCAATGGTAAATGGTTGGCAGTTTATCAAGGTGGTTTTGGTGGTTCAAGCGCTTTAAATCCTGGTGGTATGGGTCAAATCTATATTTTACCCTTCGATGAGTTACAAACCTATGTGGTTTCTACAAAGGTTGAAAATAGAAGTGCTGAAGTAAGCCTACTTAAACGATATCATATAAATCCTTATGGTAATGAAAAACAAAGTACAAAAATCAAAGAAGACTTTCCTAATACTGAGTTTTTCTGGTTAGACTAATCACATACGCTTTTACTATATTCTAAACATCTTGGTGAATAAGGATATAATTCTTTGTTTATCAAGGTGTTATTCCATTTTAACAACTAGTAATTAACAAAGCATAAACTATTAGAAGTCATTTTTTAGAAAAATGAAAATTAAACAAACTACTCTCCTATTTACTTTGCCTAATAAAATTAATACAGCATTCATTGCTTAAATCGCCATTATAATTTTAGTTTTATTAATCGATGTGCAATATTTGCGTAACTTTCATGATAGAAATTTTGTTCTCTATCAAACTATTAAAAATATATATCAGAATTAACTTTGAATTGAACATTAATCAAATTTTATTTCAGATATAATCTAAATAGCAAATAATTGTTCTATAAAAACAAAATAAATACATTTTTTAATTTGGAAGTTAATTAAACATTTGGGTTAAAAAGAGGAAAATTAAAAATGGCACCAAACATAATAGAAGCTAAGAAAAAGCTTGACCAAATAGGTTATCTAAATATCAAAGTTGATCCGGAATTAGATTTAGTCGCCGAGATTCAAAAACTAAAAAAAGAGAAAAATGCTGTTATTCTGGCTCACTACTATCAAGAACCTGTAATACAAGACATATCAGACTATTTAGGAGACAGTTTGGCTTTGGCTAAAAAAGCAGCTCAAACAGATGCAGAAACCATCGTATTTGCCGGTGTGCATTTTATGGCAGAAACTGCAAAAATTATTAATCCAGAGAAAAAAGTACTTTTACCAGACTTAAAAGCTGGTTGCTCTCTAGCAGACTCTTGCCCTCCATCTGAGTTTCAAAAATTTATCGATCAACATCCAGATCACATAGTTATTACCTACATCAACTGTTCTGCAGAAATTAAAACCATGAGCGACATTACTTGTACCTCATCTAATGCAGTTCAGATTATAGAATCTATTCCTAAAGATCAGCCAATTATTTTCGCTCCAGATAAAAACTTGGGCAAATACCTGATTAAGAAAACAGGAAGAGATATGTTATTATGGGAAGGTTCTTGTATTGTTCACGAAGCATTTTCTATAGACAGATTGCTTGAACTACACCAAAATCACCCAAAAGCAAAAATTATCGCTCACCCAGAATCTGAAGAACCACTTTTAAAAACTGCTCAGTTTATTGGTTCTACAGCGCAACTTTTAAAGTTTGTAAAAGAAGATGCAGGTGAAGAGTTTATTGTGGCTACAGAAGCTGGTATTTTACACCAGATGATGAAAGAAGTGCCTAACAAAACTTTGATTCCGGCACCTAGCAACGAAGATAATACTTGTGCATGCAGCGAGTGTGCTTTTATGAAACAAAACACTTTGGAAAAACTGTATTTATGCATGAAGTACGAAGCTCCAGAAATCATCTTGTCAGACGAAGTGATTATAAAAGGTAGAAGACCAATTGAAAGAATGTTAGAAATTTCTTAACAAAGAATTCAGCTTCTATACTTTAATTTGCGCGAAGATTAAAGCAAAATAGCTTTATAAAGAGAGGAATTATGAGATTTGACACAGACTTTTTAGTAATTGGGTCTGGGCTGGCAGGGCTGGCTTACGCACTAAAAGTAGCGAATAAGTTACCAGATGCTAAGGTAACGATAGTAACCAAAGCAGATGAGGGTGAATCGAATACCAGATATGCACAAGGCGGTATCGCTGTAATGCTGGATAAAGACGAAGATTCATTTAAAAAACACATACAAGATACCTTAATCGCAGGAGATGGCTTATGCGATAAGGATGTGGTGAAAATGGTGGTTAAAAAAGGCCCTAAAAGATTTAGAGAAATCACTGGTTGGGGTGCTGAGTTCGACAAGCAGTCATCTGGTGATTATGATTTGGGCAGAGAAGGCGGACACTCTGTAAATAGAATTGTACACCACAAAGACATTACTGGTTTAGAAATGTCTCGTACGCTTTTAAAGCAAGTGCACAACATGCCCAATATCGAAATTCTTGATTATCATTTCGCTATTGACTTAATCACCGAACATCATTTTAAAGAAAAACTACCAGTTAAGCCTGAGTATGTACATTGTTATGGCGCTTATGTATTGAACCAGAAAACTAACCAGATTGAAAGAATTCTTTCTAGAATTACTCTACTGGCAAGTGGAGGAACTGGTCATGTATACAGAAGTACAACCAATCCTTTGGTAGCTACTGGCGATGGTATTGCCATGGCATATCGTGCAAAGGCATACATCCAAAACATGGAGTTTATCCAATTCCATCCAACTTCATTATACAATCCGGGTGCTTCACCATCTTTCTTAATTTCTGAAGCTGTAAGAGGTTTTGGTGGTAAGCTAAGAACCAAATCTGGTGAGCCATTTATGCATAAGTATGACGAAAGAGAAGAATTGGCTTCTAGAGATATTGTAGCCCGCGCCATCGACTCAGAGTTGAAGATTAGCGGAGATGAATATGTGTATCTAGATTGCAGACACCTAGACATGGAAGGTTTTAAACAACACTTCCCGACAATCTATGAGAAATGCGCAAGCCTGGGTATCAATGTAGAAAATGATATGATTCCGGTAGTGCCGGCAGCGCATTATCTATGTGGTGGAATAAATGTGGATAAAAGCGGCAAAACCAATGTAGGTAATTTGTATGCTTGTGGTGAATGTAGCAATACTGGTTTGCATGGTGCAAATAGATTAGCATCAAATTCTTTATTGGAAGCTTTAGTTTATGCACATAAATGTTTTAAAGATGGAATTAAGAATTACGCTTCAATTGAAATTCCTGCAGAGATAAACGAATGGAATGCCGAAGGTACTTCTGAGCCAAAAGAGAAAATTGTAATTACCCATATGCGCAAAGAATTACAAACGCTAATGAGTGATTTGGTGGGTATAGTAAGATCGAACGAGCGACTAAGACTTGCCAAAGAGAAACTGCATTTTATCTACAAAGAAACCAAGAAATTATACGATAACTCTACGCTTTCACCTCAACTTTGCGAATTGAGAAATCTGGTTACCATTGCTTATCTAATAATTGAGCAATCGACCCAAAGAAAAGAAAATAGAGGGGGTTATTTTAATAAAGACTTAGAATAAAGGCTTAAAAAAAGAGATGTCTACAATTTGTAGACATCTCTTTTTATTTACTTACTTTAATCCGATAAGTAACAGCATATTGATCAATAGCCTTTAGATGCAAAACATACAATCCTTTGCTATTGAAAGTATGTTTGAAATAATATCTGTCTGAAACTTGACTAATTTCTGGAATAACTGTTCTAGCACTACTCCCCTTTACAATTTCTAATTGAAAGCTATCTTCTTCGATTTTACCCTCTTTTAAAAAGCAAAACTCTATTTCTTCCCCGCGCTGGACTGATAGATTAAAAGTGTTTGGATAAATCGGAGTCACATAAGTATTAAAAGCTCCTTTGTAAACCAGCGGTCCATTGAGAAAGTCTTCTAAAGTCGGAGCATTATCCATTAATAACCACTTCGTGTCTAAAGGATAATGACTCATTGCAAACAGTTTGGGAGAAGCTAGAAAATAACCAGCATTAAATGCTTTTTCGAATGCTTTATGCGTCAAGTTTATGGAACCGCTCGACCAAGTAGGATCACATAAATACCATTCGCCATCAAGTTTTACAACATTCCAAGAGTGATTCGGAATCCCTTCACCACCATTATTAGCTTCTAAATTTTTGCCATATCCATTTACTAATTCGCATTCTATGCCTACATATAGCGTCATTTCTTTTAACAGATAGGCATAACCTGTACAAACCGTTTTTTGTTGTTTTACAAGCCTTTCAATCACCTTAGGCGCAAATTCTCTATTCCATTCTCTCAGCGCAGCTTCATCATCTTTAAACTTGGCTCTTTTGCGCTGGTTCATTAGATAATAGTTGTAATCATTTTCAATGTTTTCGCATATCCAGCGGTAGATCGCTCTGAATTTTTCATGCTCAGTGGAAAAAGGGCTTGTGAGATTAAGCGTAAGATTTCTTAAGTCGGTTAAAGGATGATTAGGATATAACTGCCCAACACTATCTGCTTTGCTGTAATCTATTTTTTGATTTTGTGCATTTAGAGAAATTGAAATAAACAAAAAGAATAATAACCCTACTAATCTGCTACAATAATTTTTTCTCATTTAAATATCTGCTTAATTTTTCCACCCAACTTACCGAAAATAGATTTTTCTGAATAAACTTCATTCACTGCTACTTCACCAGCTATAACCATACACAAATCTCCATAGCTCCATTCGTATTTTAGATCTATTTTTAAAGCAATAGAAGAATCAGCTTCTAGAACAGTGTGATATTGTGTTTCACAACCTATATAACTAAACTGCAAAACATCTCCGACTTTAATATTTTCTAATTCAAAGTATCCATCAAGATTAGCAATGGTTCCCTTATCCGTACCAGAAAGAACTATACTAGCTCCTGGCAAAGGCTCATTATCTTCATCAGACCGCACGATTCCTTTTACTGTAAATGTATTTGTAGAATCGTCACTTTGTTGAGTTTTATACTTCTCTTCCTGTGCAACCACTTCAATTTTGGAGTTACTTTGTGCTAAACTCTCTTTTTTGCTCAGAAATAATAATGATAAACTGATGAAACCTGCTTTAAGCAACTTCCAACCAAATTTGTTCGTCGGAACTGGTTTTGTTGAATAGGTCTTTAATTGGTCTGGATGAAATCTACCGCATGCATGCTGAGGCTTATTCAGAAAGAACTGTTGGATTTCTTCATCCGTCATCTTAGTGAAATCAATCACATTCTTTTGGCAAGAAGCACAAAATCCACCCGTTGCTGTCGGAGTAAAAGTAGACCACTTTTCGCTACATGGTTTGGGAATATCGAGGCTAATCTGTTTTTTCATATAATCTAATTAAAGATGTTCTTAAACTTATCTCCTAACTTTCCGAATAGTGATTTTTCTGTATAAAATTCATTCACTGCTAATTCACCCATAAGATCATACTCCATTTTAAGAGTTATATTCAATTCTGCAATAAAATCCTCTTTAGGAATTTTCACTTCTTTATGCATAAATCCGATATAACTAAATATTAAAACATCACCAGCTCTAACACCATTTAGTTCATAATCTCCATCTATATTTGAATTTGTCCCATTTAAAGTTCCTTTAATTAATATAGAAACTCCTGGCAAAGGTTCTTTGTCATATTCAGAAATTACAATACCTTTTACTGTAATTAACCTTAAAGAATCTCCACTTTGATGAATATCATCTTGATTATACTTTTCAACCACTTCAATTTGTGTTTTTCTCTGTGCAAAACTCTCTTTTTTACTCAGAAACAATAATGATAAACTGATGAAGCCTGCTTTAAGCAACTTCCAACCAAATTTGTTTTTAGAAATCGATATTGTTGAATAAGTTTTTAACTGTGATGGATGAAATCTACCGCATGCATGCCGCGGCTTATTCAAAAAGAACTGTTGGATTTCATCATCTGTCATCTTAGTAAAGTCAATCACATTCTTTTGGCAAGATGCACAAAAACCACCAGTTGCAGTCGGAGTAAAAGTAGACCACTTTTCACCACAAGGTTTAGGGATATCGAGGGTAATTTGTTTTTTCATTATCTATTAATTTGGCACAAAATAATTAAGACAAGTACTCTAAATATCCCTTTTTTGAGTTAAAAAAGCAATTTTCATAAAAAAGCCTTTCTACAATTTTTGCAGAAAGGCTTTATAATTTGATATTATAATTATCTATTTAACTTTTAACCAATCTTCAGACGCTGGTTTATGGTTCTTCGGTACTTCATTTCCATAAAGCAATGCGTTAAATAAAGTTCTGTAAGTACCCATCGGTTGGCCACGCCATTGCGGTTGGAAACCAAAAAGCAATACATGTCCTTCACCGTGTTTTACATCCAAAGCGGCAGCTTTATCATTCATAAATTCTTCTCCAACTAAATAACCCGAAAGCAGTGGCGAACCTTTAGATTGATAACGCGCCAACACTTCACCTTCAAAACCATCTAAAGTTGCAAATACCGGACTTCTAAAAACAAACACGCTAGCAAACTCTGGCATACCCGCCATTACCGGATGTTCGTTGTTACAAATCACTTCCATAATAGAGCCACCAGTAAAAAACTTAGCGCGGTCAACTCCTTTCACCACATTCTGTACTGGCAAGTGAAGCGCATTAATCGCAAATTCGCTACTCTGGTTTAAGCAAACCAACGTACCACCTTTAGAGACAAAGTTGTTTAGGCTACGACTTCCATTTTCTCCCAAACCACCGGCATACTGTGGTGGTGCAGAACCTGCTTGCATACCATTTTCGATAGTACCGTTTCTTTCTGATGCCATCACAATTACATCAAATCGATCGCTAAGATTACCAGCCCAAAAATCTGCATTTCTAATAGAAGTATATTCAACTCCAAAATTATCTAGCAACCAACGAGTCCAACCCATGTCCATACTGGCTGTCCAAGGTCTGTAAACTGCCACTCTGGTTTTCACATCAGTTTCAGAATTTTGAGAAGTTAACTCTCCATTAATCGCATAATCATCAACCCATTGTTGCATTAAGCTTCTACTTGCCCCCTTAATTCCGTATTTCTTTTTTTGATGATTATAAATGATGGATAATCCTTTTTCTTTTGCCTCAGCCAATACCCTAAATGAATTGTTCTCTACAGGATCAACCAATAAAATACTGCCACTCCCTTTTAATGAACCGGGTAAAGGTTTAATCCCTGCGGCAATGGCATTGCTACTAAAACCAGCTCCGGGCGCAAAATCAATCTTATCAAGGTCTGTATCGATATTGTCGGTTGGTTCTATTACTTTACCTTCAATTGGCTCAAGTGCATCTTTCAATTCTTGCGTAATAGGGGTCATCGCACCAATCACTTTCACTTCCATTTGATAAGGCAATGTCCAACCGGCAGCGTCATAAGGTTGCTCAAGTGGTCCATCTGGTGATTCTCTCAAATCTGGGTAAACCTGCACATCTAAGACCTGTCTGGCTAACTCAGCAAACTCTTGATCCATCGGAATTACCCAAGTTCCCTTCGGATAAGTAATACCCTCAAAAGTAATGGTTTGTTTTAGCTGAGAAACCTCAATCCCATTAAAAGCCAATCTTCTTAACATTTCTACTGGCCTCACATTATCGCGTTGCTTTTGCGGAATGAAATAAGCAAACGGAGGTTCATTCTT
This sequence comes from Thalassovita sp., assembly GCA_002729595.1. Classification (GTDB taxonomy): domain Bacteria; phylum Bacteroidota; class Bacteroidia; order Cytophagales; family Flammeovirgaceae; genus Chondrinema. The sequence continues at coordinate 12,075 of PBYL01000325.1, forward strand.
ATATTTCTCAATCGTATTTACACCAGACTGATACTTATTGAAAAGTAGCGTTTCTTTATACTTTGCAGCATAATCGAGTACAGCAATCGAAGCTACTTGCATATACTGCATCGCATCGCTTATTCGCCACCATCCGCCTTTCCAAGGGCTTGAATACAAAGATTCCACTCTTAAGTCTGCTCTGTCTTTCGGGAAATCTCTCAGCGTATAAAAATGAGGAGTAGCATACATATAAAGTGCAGTTTCTGTCCAGAATGATGGAATGTTCTGCATGGCAGGCAAATAATCTATATAACCCGGATACCAAGCATCAAAACCTTTACCCATATGTACTGCTCCGGGTAAACCTTCAGTTTCTAGCTCTTGCGCCATTGCCATACCAATCATATTTACTTCACGAGCCACGATTGGTGGAGTTTGTGTAGCTATAGGTTCTGCAAATGGAGGCAACCATATACGAGTCGGAAATGGTGAAGATTGATGGTGCACATGAATAATGTTAGGCTCCCACTCTCTCCAAGTTCTGCCAACTACTCTAGACTCAAGCATGTTGAGCATATATGCATCACGGTTGTTGTCATGACCGACATACTTTTGGTATAACCAAGGAGTTCGTGATGTTTCGTAAGGCGTACCCACATTACTCAAATACCAATTCGCAATTATATCTTGCCCATCTGGGTTAAGAGATGGCCAAAGCACCAAAATCACATCATCTAATATAGCTTTAAATTTCTTATCTTCCGCTTTGCTCAAAATCTCATAAGCCAAAGTAATGATATGCTGAGCACCAGCAACTTCCGATGCATGCAAACCACCACTTAAATCGACAATGGTTTTGCCTTCTTCGGCAAGTTTCTTAGCCTCTTCTCTGCTTAAGCCTTCTGGGTGAGCTAATTTCTGTGAGATTTCTTTGTAGCGATCTATATTCTTTAAATTCTCGGGAGAAGAAATTAACACATATTTCCAGTCTCTACCTTCAGAAGTTTTTCCGGCAGATTTCATCTCAACCATATCACTGGCAGCATCCAATTTTTCAAAATAACTGATTGACTGTTCATAAGTAGCCAGATGGAAATCTGCTCCAACCTTAAAACCTATTACATCTTCTGGTTTAGGAATAGGTGAACTTTGTGCTTTTGTAATGAAAGGAATTGCTACTAAAGCTAGTCCAATTGAAATCTGTTTGAAAGAAAATCTCTGTTTCGAAATAATTGAAAATAATTGATCGGAAGCTTGGTGAATTTTAGGGGTAAGTCTCCAAAGCTTGTTTAGTTTTTTCATGAATTTTTGTTGTAGTTTTTAACCTGTAATTATTATTTGAGTGATTGTAATTGTTCTCACCAAAAATATAAAATCCAATTGGATAGTGGCTACAACTAGTATTTATTTAATATTTCTTAAGGAATTATTCTTAATTACTTTCTTCGTTTTAAAAAGCCGCTTTTCGAGTAAATCATCATCTTCATTATTCTTCTAAATTACAATGATTAATATTAGAATAATACAATTTTAATTCATGACTGATGCATAATTCATTTTTTAAAGCTTAGCGCAAATAATAAGTACAATTTCAATTTTTAGGTATTTCTATTTTAGAAAGAAAAAAGAAAAACCATTTAAAACGATCATTTAAGCCCACTTATTGCACTCGTTACAGTGTAAATCATTTTCAGCCAACATAAACCAAATTTTTATTCGATGAAATTTTTAGTCTATTTTTTCTTATTTACATGCCTGATTGCTTGTGATAATGAGTTTATTGAAGATAATGACGATGTAACACCAGAAACAGAAGAATCGACAGAAGAAGAAGAGCTTAATCCAGACTATGATAATATAGAACAATGGAGTAAGTTTGAACTATCTTTCCAAACAGAAATACTATCAGATCCATTCTCAACTCCTCCATTAAGTGGAATTTTTACACACTCAGATGGGGAAAAAATGGAAATAAATGGATTTTACGATGGAGACAGTACGTACAGAATCAGATTTATGCCAACAAAATCTGGTGTATGGACATACGAACTTTCAAGCGAACTTGACTCAATAAATGGTGTATCTGGAGGTATAAATGCAATTGCTCCCTCAGTTGAAAATCATGGAATGGTTAAAGTTTCAGATAGTTACCATTTTGCTTATGATGATGGTACAAGTTACTTCCCATTCGGTACAACTTTGTACGCTTGGTTTTGGCAAGGTGACGATCTAGAAGATGAAACTGTTGCGACCCTTGGAGAGCATTCATTTAACAAAGTGCGAATGTTAGTTTTCCCAAAAAACTATAGATATTGCCAGAATTTCCCAGCAATTTTTCCATATGAAGAAAACGAAGCTGGTGAGTATGATTTCGATAAAATCAATCCAGCATATTTCCAAGATCTTGAAGAGAGATTAGATCAACTTTTAGAATTAGGTATCCAAGCAGATGTTATTTTATTCCACCCATACGATTATATAGGTTGGGGTTTTGAGAGAATGGGTATGGATTATAATAAAGAATATTTGCAGTACATTATGGCAAGAATCGGTTCTTACAGAAATGTATGGTGGTCTATGGCTAACGAATACCAATTAATGGACGACTTAGACGAAAGCGAATGGCAAGA
>PBYL01000326.1 GCA_002729595.1 Thalassovita sp.
ATCGAAAATGCGCAAAAGAGTATGGAAAATGGAGCGATTGGATATGTGGAGTATTTCCAATTACTCAATCAAGCAATTTCAATCAGATTTAATTATCTGGAAAACCTTAACGGTTACAATCAGGCAATCATTTCACTAGAATATTTGGCGGGAAATTAAAAAAGAAATCAAATGAAAAATATTATATATAGCATTTTATTTTTGCTTGTAACAAGCTGTTTTTCAGCGTGTAGCAATCATAATGAAGGAGCAGATCAACATGAAGAAGAAGCTGCTCATGAGGAGCACGAAGGAGAACATGAAGAAAACGAAGTCCATTTTTCTAAACAGCAATTCAATCTACTAGAAATGAAAGTAGATACTTTGCCTATGCGCAACATCAGTAATTATGTGCAAGCAAATGGCCAGTTAAATGTGCCACCAGAAAAAGAGGCTGTAGTTACGGCAATTATAGGTGGGAACCTCACAAGCATTAAAATTATTCCTGGAGATAAAGTGCGTGAAGGAGAAGTACTGGCAACCATGAGCCATCCAGATTTAATCAAATTGCAATCAGATTATATCAACCAATGGAATCAGTTGGAGTATTTGGAACAGGAATATAAGCGCCAAGAAAAACTGTTTGCTGAAAAAGTGGGTGCTGAAAGAGAGTATCAGAAAATTAAAGCCGATTATCAATCTTTAAAAGGAGAAGTAAAAGGTTACGAAGCTCAGCTTAAACTACTTCATCTCAATTTGGAGAAAATCAGAAAAAGTGAAATATACGAGCAAATCCCGCTTGTAAGCCCAATAGATGGCTATGTGCAACAGGTAAAAGTGCGTAAAGGCCAGTACGTTTCTCCTCAAACAGAGCTTTTTGAACTTGTAAACATCGAACACATACACCTCGATTTAAAGGTTTTTGAGAAGGATGTGTACAAAGTGAAGAATAAGCAAAAAGTGAATTTTACCATTCAGGCTTTGCCGAATAAAACTTTGCAAGCAACTATATTTTCTGTGGGAAAAGCTTTTGAAACTGAGCCAAAAGCAGTTGGTATCCATGCAGAAATAGAAAATACGGAAGGCTTACTTTTACCAGGCATGTATGTGCGTGGAAAGATTCAAACAGAAGATGCAAGGGTTTTCGCATTGCCAGAAGATGGTGTAATTCGAGAAGGAAGCAGGTACTTTATTTTCAATGTTCAACAAGAGTCGGATGAATGGAAGTTCGAACCAGTTGAAGTACTCACCGGGAAAGCAGATGAAGGTTGGGTGGAAGTGAAACCACTTAATCCTTTAGATAAAAATATGCAGTTTGCATGGAATAATGCCTATTACATTATGGCAGAAATGAAAAAAGGCGAAGCAGAACACAGTCATTAATCAACAAACACTCTCGAAAGTTAATCGCTTTTGAGAGTGTTTCTTTATTGAGCAAATCAAACCAAATACAGGTCTCACCTGTTATAATTCTTCTGGTCAAGAATTTATATTCTACTATCAATGGAGATTGAATTTAACTAATAAAAAGTGCGCTTTTGTTTCTGCATTTGCTGTATCATATTACTAGCAAACTTTACTACATACGGACAGGTGGAGCCAAAACCTGAAACACTTCAAGACAGTGTTTTGGTGAAAAAAAACATGCTCGTAGAGTATAAGGATACGCTTTTTGTTACTAAAAGTGATACGGTAATTTATTACTACAGAGGCGATTACATCTACATTCCCAGTTTCGATAATGGCAAGAGCGATGTGTTTTACGATTCATTGAAAGCCAAGTCTGAGCGCTCTAAAATTTCTAGTTGGATTTATGATTTTTTAATTAGCGAAAGTAAAAATCAGCCCAATGATTCTAATGCCGAAGAGAATGTAGTTAAAAGTACAGCTCCATTCGAAAAATACAAAGGCAAAATTATCTCTTCCATCATTTTAACAAGTGTGCCCATACTCGAAGGATCAGTGATGGATACCACACAACTGGTTGATACTGGTTTAGGTAAACTTGCTAATAAACTCCATTTAAATACGAATGATAAGGTAATTAGAAGAAACCTTATTTTTAAAGTAGGCGACCTACTCTCTCCTACCAAACTTGCTGATAACGAAAGAATTATAAGAAACCTAAACTACATTCAAGATGCTAGGATAGTTGTAATTCCCAATGAAAATAATCCTGATGAGGTTGATGTAATCGTGATTACGCAAGACAAATTTTCTTTTATAATTGGTGGGAGTCCTAATGGGTTCAATAGTTTTGATTTGAAATTGGGTGAGCGAAACTTTTTGGGTTCTGGTAGAAAAGTAACTATAGATTATAGATATAATTACGAGCGGATTCCTGCTTCTTCAGTTATAATTGCTTACGAAAACCCAAACCCAGCTGGTACTTTCTTCAATACAAATATTAAGTATTACAATACTTGGGATCAAGAAGGTTTCGAGCTCAAGTCTGAAAGGAATTTTATTACACCTCAATACAAATGGATTGGTGGGGTTGAGATTGACCGAATGAGTGAAAAACACATCGATTTACTCAAGTTTGATACTACAGTTTACCAACATTCTTCTAAAGATATTTGGGTGGGTAGGTCTTTTCAAATTGGAGGAAAAGAAAGTAGGAAGAACTTTATCATCTCACAAAGACTTTTCTCTCAAAAATTTCTCGATCGACCACAAGTAGAAGTTGATAGTAATCTCTTTTACCACGATCGTATTTTATACCTCACTGGCCTTTCTTTAACCAGACAAAAATTCCAGAAGAGTACCAAAATTCTAAGTTTCGGAGTCACAGAAGATTTACCTACTGGCTATATTTTGGAGTTAAATGCCGGTTATGAATTTGGTGAATACATTAACCAACCTTATGCTGGTTTAAAGGTTTCTATGGCAGAATACTATTCTAAATATGGCTATTTCTACTTGCAGCACAATGTGGGAGGTTACTTGCATAATCGCAAAATGAATGAAGGGGTTTTTAAATCTTATCTGTTTTACTTTTCGCCACTTATGAACCTAAACAGAACTTTATTTAGGCAGTTCTTGGTAAGCACTTATACCAAAGGAATTAATAGGCAAATTGATCCTTATGTAGATTTATCTGATAACTATAGAAACATCGATTTAGGCAAAATTCTAGTAGACAATACTTGGGTTGTAAACACAGAATCTGTGTTTTTTCATCCAAAAAACTTATATGGTTTTAGAATAGCCAGCTACTTTTTTACAGATTTTGGATGGCTATCTACCAATAGTTTTTTAGTCCAGAGTAAGAATTTCTTTTCTAATGTGGGTGTGGGTTTCAGAATTCGAAACGAGAGTTTGGTCTTTAAAACCATTCAGGTGAGTTTGGGGTATTTTCTTAAAACTCCGGCTAACAAAGAAGCCCTATTTTACGATTTCACCACCAGTGATCCAAGCCTTTTCAACGACTTCAGAAGTCTGAAACCCGATATAATTCCATTAAAATAAAGTAGTAAAATCAATCATTCCATATCTGGTAAAAATGTTTAACTGGCCCTGAACCATTACCCAATTCATATTCGGCTCCGGCTGCAATAGCTTTTCTAATATAATCGATACCGTTTTTAACTGAATCTTCCAAAGTGAAACCTCTGGCTCTAAAAGTAGCAATGGCAGAAGACAAAGTACAACCTGTACCATGTGTGTTTTTAGAATCGATTTTACTAGCTGAAAAAACTGAACTAGTTTTCTTCTTTACATCATAAAACACGTCTATTACCTCATTTTCTTCTAAATGACCTCCTTTTAACAAAACAGATACACCATATTTTTGAGCCAAAGTAGCTGCTGCATTTTCTATACTGCTACTATCACTAATTGAGTCTTCCAAAAGGATTTCGGCTTCTGGTAGATTGGGTGTAATTAGCTCAGCCAAAGGAATTAGCTCCTTTTTTAAAGTATCTAAAGCTTTATCTTGCAGTAATTTATCTCCAGAAGTAGCCACCATTACCGGATCAACTATCAGATGTTTTAAGTCAAACTTTTTAACCAGTTTGGCTACTGTGTTTATAATTTCTGATGAATGTAACATTCCAGTTTTTACAGCATCTACTCCAATATCTTCTATCACCGCATTTACCTGATCTTCAATCATTTGTATTGGCACAGAATGGATACTTCTCACTCCAATTGTATTTTGTGCAGTAAGCGCTGTAATTGCAGACATACCATAACCATCACAAGCCGACATGGCTTTTAAATCTGCCTGAATACCTGCTCCACCACCAGAATCGCTACCAGCAATGGTTAATACACGTGCATAAGTTTTTGTCATTTCTTTAAATGCTCATTTATAATTGTAGTAAATTCTGAAGCTGCTGTAGCCGGTTCTTCTGCTCCCATAATGTATGAAACTACAGCTAAACCATTTGCTCCGGCAGTTAGTACACTTCGTGCATTTTCTGGCTTTATTCCTCCAATAGCTACAGAAGGAAACTTGCTTATCTTCATTAATTCTTTCACTCCATCTAATCCCAAAGGGCTAGCAATATCATCTTTGGTATTGGTTGAAAAAACTGGTGAAAGTCCGATATAATCTATCGGTAAATTGTTCGCTTTTTTGGCTTGTTCAAGATTTTCTACAGACAAGCCAATTATTTTATTTTCTCCTAATACTTCGCGGGCAATGTCTGTGGGTAAATCGTCTTGCCCAACATGGATGCCATCTGCATCTACTACCCTTGCTACTTCTAGTTTGTCGTTAATTATTAAAGGTATTTTAAGCGGTTGTAAAAGTGCTTTTAAAGCAAATGCTCGCTCGATAAAATCTCGATTACTTGCTTTTTTTTCACGCAATTGCACCATTGTTACTCCACCTTTTACAGCTTGTTCGATTACTGATAAAAAGTCTCTGTTTTTAGGGAAACGATCATCGGTAACCAAGTACAAGTGTAAACTTTCTGGACTCCAATGCATAGCATATTAATTTTAATGAAAATTGAATAGCTGGTTGTTTTAGCTATGCTAGTTCATAAGTTTTCACATTTACGGTATTGATAAATTCTTCTTGAGTTAGGTTATACAATTTGTCTAATAAATGTAATTGAAGTGTTCCAGGACCTTGAGATTGCTTAGCCGCCAATTCACCGGCAACCCCAATGTAAGCCATAGCAGCTAATGTCGCTTCAAAAGCGGAAGGATGAACTCCTACAAAAGCGCCAATTAAAGCCGTTGCCGAACAGCCCAAACCAGTCACTTTCGCCATTAACTGACTTCCATTTTTTACTTCTCCCATTTTTGTTCCATCAATCACATAATCTGTCGCACCACTCAAACAGACCACACTTCCTAAAGAGGTATTTAAAGCTTTGCCTGCATCAATAGAAGAATCTGAAGAGGCAGTGCTATCTACGCCTTTGGTGGTTTTGGTACTGTCTAACACAGCTGCAATCTCAGAAGCATTTCCACGAATAACCGTTGGACTGGCTACTTTTAAAAGCTCTTTTAATTGCTCATTTCTATATGGTGTGGCGCCTGCTCCAACCGGATCGAGCACGAAAGGCTTGTTTAAATCTTTGGCTGCTGCTATGGCTTTTTTCATGCCTTCAATCCAATCGGGATTGAGTGTGCCAATGTTGATTACCAAAGCACTGGCGATCTTTACCATGTCTGCAACTTCTTCTTTTGCATGAGCCATTACCGGAGAAGCTCCTGCTGCTAACAAAGCATTGGCTGTGTTATTCATCACCACAAAGTTGGTGATATTATGCACCAATGGCGATGTAGTTTTCACTTTCTGAATTATCGAAAATATTTCTTCTGGTGTCATGTCTATTGCTTTTTATACTATCCAAGTATTTGAAATACAGTGGGTTATCAGTTAAATAACCTGTCTGAACTATCATAAAAAGCATGCAAGAAATAAATAGAAATACCTTGTGAAGAGTGGTATTGAATCTGTTTCCCTACGCTACTATTATGTAGATCAGGTAAAACGGGTTTAATCTCAGCCTCAATTTTTTTTTGAAGCACCCCGAACTAATATTGTGATGCAAGTTACAAATTATTTCTTCAGAAGTGAAATGTGGTAGGTTTTATAGATTGTTGATAGAATTGAAATACACTTATTAATTTCAGCATCAATAATTCAAAATCTACAACTAAAAAAAGCAATAACCAGAATATCTGGTTACTGCTCAAGGTATGTGTATATAGTAAAATTATAACTTCTTTAATGCTGTTATAATCTCCTCGGGTTCTGCTCTGTTTCTGTATTCTGCATCCAAAAATGCATACTTAATTATTCCTTGCTGATCAATTATATAAGTAGCTGCGAGTGGCAATTCATCACTGTCATCACCATTAAAAGCTTTTAAATCGAAATGCTCTTTGTAAACGCCACTTACATCATCAGTCAACTTAAATACAATTCCATATGATCTAGCCACTTCGTTAGCTACATCGCTTAATACTTCGAATTGCAATTGATGTTTTTCTTTGGTTGAAAGAGATTTATCTGGAAGCTCAGGCGTAAGTGCTAATAAATTTGCACCGAGTTCTGTAATGTTTGGCAATTCTTCCTGCAACCTATTTAATGTTAAATTACAGTAAGGGCACCAACCACCACGATACCAAGTAAGCACTACAGGTCCTTTTTTCAAATAATCTGACAAAGAAACCTGCTCACCTGTCGCATTTTGTAGTGTAAAATCGGGAGCTTTATCTCCTATTTGTTTGGCAGATGTGATAATGCCTGTTTCCTCAACCGCTTCTATTCCTTCTGCATAAATCTTTTTCACATCGTCACTTGCATTCGCTGCCCAATCTGCCTTTTTATTATCTAATACTGATTGTAAAGAGTTAGTCTGTTTCATTTGGGTTGAATTTGTTCGTGAAAAAGGATGGAAATTTTCCACCCTTTTGAGTTTTAAATTGCGGTATTAAACAGTAGCAGTTTCTAATTCCGGTGCAATAGGAAAATCTATTTCAAAGCCGGTAAGGTTGTGTATGTAGTTACTGATGATTTTATCGCCAATTACAATAACTACATCTATAAGGTTTGCCTCAGTGTATCCAGCTGCTAAAAAGCTATCTTTTGCTTCTTCAGAAGCTTTTCCATTGTTTGCAACAACTGAAAGTGTGAATTGTGCCAAAGCATCTATTTTAGTGTCGAATGAAGCTCCACCTTTTCTAATTTCTATGATTTGCTCATCAGTAAAACCATTCATTTTACCCAAAACTGTATGAGCAGATTGGCAGTAACGACAGCCATTGTATTGACTAGTAACCAAGTTGATTACTTCTCTTTCTTTTGCTTTTAGTGTCGATTTACGGTTTTGTAAGGTTAGGTAATCTGCTAATGCAGTGTCGTTTTTAGCGAAGTATGCATACAAATTAGGAACAAAGCCTAATGATTTTTTTAAGCTATCAAAAATTGCTTGGTTATTTTCTGATACTTCGTCTCTGGTTGGTACTTGAAATTTTGCCATTGTCTTATAAATTTTTAAATGATTAGTGTTTTTGTTTAGACATGACAAAGATGTGGCGAATCTATAGGCATTCGTTAGGCTAAGATTCCCCTAGTGTTGGCAATCTTTCCCTTCTTACTTTAAATTTCTAAATTCCAGTGGCGAAGCGCCTTCTTGTTTCTTAAAAAATCTACTAAAAGACTGCACATCATTAAAACCTAACTCATAGCCGATTTGAGAAATATCTTTATCTGTATATCTCAAAAGTCTTCTAGATTCTAGCATCAATCGATCTTGAATAAATTGCAATGGTGTTTTTTCGCCGATCTTTTTAAATAGGTTCGATAGGGTTTTTGGCGCTTTATTTAACAAATCTGCATATTCTGCGACATTATGCTTATCTCTAAAATGTTTCTCCACAAGAAAATTAAAGTCTCTAATAATATCTACATTGCCATTTTCTAGCACCTGAAAGTTTATTTGATTTCTATAGACACGAGTACATAGAATTAAGATTCTTTTCAACATCATTTGAAGCATTTCGAACTGCAAACTGTCTTTAGATTCCATCTCGATGCAGAGCATTTTCCAGACAGTTCCGAGGATATCAATGTCTTTTTCGGTAGGGTAAAGAATGGGCAAATTGGCAGCACCGTAATACAAAATACCTTTGCAACCTACTTTGCTATCGTGATCAGCAATACAAAAAAATGCACGATTGAAACGGAGTAATCTCAGCTTTTTTACCTCAACCACTTCAATTTTATTAAACTCTGTGAGGCAGACAATGTCATGCGTATTAAAACTGTGTGCCAAAGCATCAATCTTAATTTGGTTATTATCAGATTGAAACCAAAGTAGCGATAACTCAGAAGGTCGAGCTGCTTTTAAGATGTAACAATTTTTATTAGTGATGTCTATAACTTCGAAATATTCCCCGTTGATGCCTTCGTATTTCATTTGGTAAGTTGTTGTGAAATGTGTTTGTGTGCTAGAACCAAGTTTAATTTAAAGAAGTTTAATCTTCTGCCAGATTATGATTAAACCTTAAAAAAGTACCCAAATCTAAGCTTTCTGATCAAATTTCACTGGCAAAAAATAATTTCTGTTTTCTTTGAAGTACCAAAATCGCAATTACGCATACAAACAGAATCGCAAAAGCTCCATTCATATTTAGGCTGATAAAGAAGTTCACCCAAGACATTTGAAAGTTCATTTGTTCTTTCATCAACAGAATTCCTACACTTGCTAAATAACCCAAAGCATCGGCAATATAAAATAAGTAACTTACTGTTCCCCTATATTTTAGCAAAGCAATAAACCTTTCAAACAACAAGCAATGAAACAAAATATAAGGCAGGTAAATACTTGTTCCTGAGGTAATTATCCAGATTACAGGTGAAAGTTTCCCCATTTCGAATAAATAGGTAACAACAAGCATTAATAGCGCACTAAAAATAGTGGCATAAATCCCTAAATTGAATGCGGTTTTATTATTAAGAATGAGAATACCCAAAGCCGAAATAACCAATACTATGACAGTTACAGGTATTTCGGTAATGGTAATGAGTTCTGGTTGTGTTGCTAAACCCATCTCAGCCCAAAACTCTACAATAAAATTATCTCTAAAATCTCTAATTACGGTCAAAATAATGTAGATCAACACCAAACCGAAAAAGCCAGCGCCATGCTTTTGCAGAAAATCTAACCTTCTGCTTTTGTTCATTGGAATGCGTTCTGTTCTGTGTTCTATGTCTTCAACACTTGGTTTTTTAGAGCGATGCAGAAACCAAACAGCCAATATAAATATGGGGAAAAACAGCAAACCAGTAATAAAAGGCATCGCAAACTCACTCACATTATAAGCTTGCATCAACCACAAACCAGTAGATTTTACCAAACCTGTTGAAAAAATAAAAGTAGCACTTAATCCTGCCACCAATAACTCAGAGTTTCTTCTACCTTCCAGATATGAAAGCACCAAACCGAAGACCATGCCTAAAGGCAAACCATTTAAAAACAAAGTCGCTGGTTTTAACCAAGTTGGCACAATGGCAAACAGAAGCAACATTATCAAACCGAAACCCACCAATGAGATTAAAAAGGTAAATCGCTTTGGTGCAGAAATTTCTGCAACCACTTTTATACCTATAAACTTAGATAGCATGTAGCCCAAAACCTGAGAAATTACCAATAGCGTTTTAAAGTGATATTCTGATGACTCACCCAATTGCTCGAACTGTGCTGCGAGAAATGCTTTTCTAACTGCATACATTCCAGTATATGCAGCAAAAGCGGCAAACAAGAGAATTATATCTGTTTTTGAGATGGAAACTTTGGCGATTTTTAATCTCATTATTTTCTTATCAAGAAAAAATACTATCTATATATAGCACTCTTTTTTGCATCAAATTTAGATAGTCAAATCTTTCAAAATAGATATAATCATGTTAATAAAAGATGAACAATTCTATTTATAATAATTATTGGTGAATTATTAATAAGAACTGCATTAAAATGTAGTGAGCAATAATTTTCTTATTAAGAAAATTATTTGATATTTGTATCATCGTAAAATTAACAACATGCAGCATACTGAATACCTAACAGTTTGGATCGGCACTAAGATTAAAGAGATTAGAAAATCTCATGGTCTTAAACTGGGCGATCTTGCTGAAAAAACAGGAATCAGTATTGCCATGCTCTCAAAGATTGAAAACGGCAGGGTTTTTCCCACATTACCTTCCTTGTTTCAGATAGTAGCAACATTAGAAGTAGACCTCAACGAATTCTTTAGCGACCTTAAAAACATCAAAGAATTTCCAGGCTATATTCTAAAGAAAAAGGAAGATTATACACCACTGAGTAAAGAAGAAGAATCAGAAGGTTTTAATTACGAGTTGATTTTGAACCACACCATAGATCGCAGTTCTATGGAAGTTTCTATTCTCACTTTAAGTAGTAGAGCAAAAAGAGAAACAGTTTCGACCTCTGGCTTTGAGCTTTTATATGTGCTTAAAGGAGAAGTTGAATTTGAACTAGGTCGCAAAAGACTGCAATTAAAAGAAGACGACACCCTGTTTTTTGATGGTAACATTCCGCATGTGCCTCATAATAAAACAGCTTCTGAGGCAAAAATGCTGGTCATCTATTTTATAACTCTTCAATAAGTTAAGTAAAATGGAAGAGACAGCAATTGCCATGGTTTTCGAAAAAGAAGCAAGTCCTTTTGTAGTACAAAAATTTAACTTTCCGGAATTAAACGAGGGTGAAGTGCTTGTAAAAACAGAGTTTGCCACCATTTGCACCAGCGATTTGCATACTTATTATGGCCGAAGAACATCGCCTTGCCATAGCATTCTGGGTCATGAAATAATCGGACATGTAGATAAAATTGCGGCTAATGGTGTAAAAGACTTTGCTGGAAATTTACTCAAAGAAGGAGACCGAGTAACTTGGGCAGTTTATGCGCATGATGCTGAAAGTGAAATGAGCAAAAAAGGCTTTCCGCAAAAATCTGAAAGCTTATATAAATATGGACACCAGAAAATTGATGGAAACTGCCAGTTAAACGGAGGGTTTGCATCACATTGCCATCTATTAAAAGGCTCAAGCATTTTTAAAATTCCTGCAAATTTAAGTGCCGAAGAAGCCGCTCCACTCAATTGTACACATGCCACCATAGCTGGAGCAATCAGAATTGCAGGCAACTTAAAAGGAAAAACTGTTTTGGTGAGCGGTGCCGGAATGTTAGGTCTTTCTGCTTGTACGATGGCTAAAGAATGTGGTGCCAATACTGTTTTAGTGGCCGATATACAGCAAGCAAGAATGGAAATGGCGCTGTCTTTTGGTGCAGAATATTTCTTAAATGAAAATGAATTTATAACTACTAAAAGCAAAGAATTTAAAGGCGAAATTGATGTAATTATTGAAACATCTGGGCAGCCAAAAGCAATAGAAAATACACTAGAAAAACTAACTACTGGTGGGATTATCATACTCGTTGGAGCAGTTTTCCCACAGAGAAACATCTCAATTAACGCTGAGCAAATTGTACGGAAGTTACTAACAATCAAAGGCTTACATAACTACATTCCAGAAGACCTCAAAAATGCCATTCAGTTTTTGAGTAAATCTAAGGACAAATATCCCTTTAAAAATCTGGTAGGAAAAACTTTTCCGCTTAACCAACTCGATGCAGCATTTGCAGAAGGAAACATTGGAAAACACTACCGAATTGGAATAGAGACTAAATCGCTAATCACAAATAAAAGTAAGACTAATGGAATTGAAAGAGATTAAAATGATTGTTTTTGATATGGCCGGAACAGTGGTCGATGAGAAAAATGTAGTGTATAAAACATTGCAGAAAGCACTCAATCTAGCCGGTTACGACTTTACTCTTGAAACTGTGCTAACCAATGCCGGTGGCAAGGAGAAGTTCCAAGCAATTAAAGATATGATTGCGCTAAGCAATTCAAATGATGGCAAAAGTGCAGAAGAGGCGTATGATAGCTTTCTTACATTTTTAAAAGAAGCTTACGAAAATTTAGATGTTTCTACTTATGATGGAGTGGAAGAACTGATGGAAAAACTCCGTGGAAA
>PBYL01000327.1 GCA_002729595.1 Thalassovita sp.
ATAGTTTAGTCATTGTTTGTTTTTATAGTTACATACATTTTGCAATAAAATGAAAATAGGTAAAAAGTTTAATGAGCTTATAAAAAGTGAGTATTTCCACTACGTAGATAATTATAAAAAATATACAGATTTTAACACACTGGGTTTATATCGGTCTATCCTCGAAAATGAACAATTGAGTTTGGAAGAAAGAATAGAAGTAAGAGATTATGCGAATAATACTTTTAGAAAAACCTATGAATTTCTACAGTTAAAAGATCCATATATTTATTATCGATTAGAAACCTTGGGAATAGAACAAACTGCTGGCGATGAGAATCAGTTTTGGTATAACATGCGGAAAAATCAGGAAAAGATACTGGCTGATAAGAAGATAAAACATCGCAATTTTGGTGCTTACTCAAAACACGATTGTGGTTATGAACATTGCCCTTATAATGGAATGATGGTGCGGAGAGGAAGTTTATTTGCAGAAGTACAAATGGTTTTCCATACAGATAAAAGCAAAAATTCTAAACCGGGAAAAGCAGAGTCAATCAAGAAACAGCGAAGAAACCAAAAGGCAATTATTAGAGATGAATTAGATAATTGTTGAAAGAAAACCCAACAAAGTATATGCTCAAGATCACCCAAGAATTGCTTTCTTCATTAAAACAAAAAAATACAGAACCTGCTGTTATGCAATCTCAGTTAAAAGCTATTTTATCTTGTGGTAACAAAACTGATGCGGCAGCTTTGTTAGATTACTATTTGGCAAATCCCTCTGACAATCACACAGATTACATGTTGGAGATATTTAGTAAATGGGGTGATGCAGAATTTGCACAAAAGATATTCAACTCAAGAATTGCTGATAATAAACTGGTTGATGAAGATGCACCAGAAATGCTTGAATTACTTGGTCAGCTTAAATTTGAGCTAGTAAAACCAGTATTAATACATTATGCTTTTTCAGAATCGAGTGATCACTATTTGCATAAATATGCAGTACTTGGTTTACTACATTTTAACTGCGATGAATTGGCTGAGTTAATCGAACAAAAGATAGAAGAAACCATTGGCAAAAATCTATTTGCTGAGTTTATTCCTGCACTAGTTTGCAAATTAAAACAGCCAGAAGCATTGTTAGCTAGACTTTTTGAAAGTGGCAGAGATTACTGCTCAACAGATTGCAATGCAGGAATTATCGTGGGATTTTCTTTGTGTGGAGAAGTAGGAAAAACTTACCTCTATGAGGTATTATTTGATGAAAGTTGGGAAGCTGATGCGACAGCAACTGGCACGGCTTATTTTACTTACAGAGGGTTAATCAATCAGCAAATTTCTTTAGTTAATCTGGCTCAACTTGTTATAACTCAAGAAGATGAAAGAAAGCAAAAACAAGGTTTGCAAGTTATGTTTTCTATGCTCAACATAAGGGTGAATGATTATACAGAAAATGTAATAGATACTTTTCAAGATATATATGTAAAACTGTTTGAGTGGGGGAGCGATTTGAGACTTTTCAACCTAGCAGAAAAGTATGAGCTAACAGATACATTTTATCAACTTTTTAAATTGGTAGAAATTAAGTTGAATGAAGAAATGATACTTAAAAGTGTGAAGTAAAAAAGCTCTCTGGAAATTAACCAGAGAGCTTTTTTATTTATTTCACCAAGATTTTTTGTGATTTAGGTGTGCTACTACCATTTACAATTACTTGATATATGCCTGTAGGTAAATAATCTGGAAGATGAAGTTCAGTTTGCAAGATTTGCTGCGTGTTGTCTTCAATTACGCTGGTGAAAACAATTTTGCCGAGCATATCTATAATCTTGATATGAATCTCCTTTTCGTACTTATATCCCCAAAGAGTTAAGTTAACCATATGGTTTTCAACCGGGTTTGGATGCACCAAGATTCTGTGCTCTCCATTCACTTCGAAGTTTACAGTAATTACATTTGAATATTCGTAATTGCCATCTTTATCGAGGATTTTTAACCTGTAGTAATTGCTACCACCAGCTGGATCAGTATCATCAAATGAATAAGAATTGATTGTAGTTGAATTACCCACAGCGGTTACATTACCAATTGAGTAGAACTCAGTACCATTAATCGATTTCTCAACTTCAAAAGATTCCGTATTTTCTTCTGTAGAAGTTTGCCAGTTTAACTCAATAATTTCATCTACTACACTTCCGGTGAAAGACAGTAAATCAACTGGTAAAATCTCTACACTGCCCAGTCCAATAGTAAAGAATTTTGTACTGAATGAAACCGAACCCGAAGATGTAATTGTACCAGAAGTATTGCTTCCAACAGGACTATTAGAAATAGCATCCCAATGATCTGTGCTATTCCATTGCATCTCAAATATTTTGGTGTAATCTTCAATTTCAGAATACTCATTCCAACCAATTTCCACAATCGCAGAACCTGGACTTGGACCTGTTAGCTCGTAATACTCAAGTCCCGGAATTTCGAAGTCAGGATAAGAGCTCAATAAATCTGGATCAGGATCGAGGTTGTCTATGGCTGCATTTGTTGTTGGGTCTTGCATTCTGAACATGGTTTCCCAATAACCTTTTGTAGGCGATGAGATAGAAATAGGGTTGTAACTAGCACTATCGCCCACAGGGAAAGTAAATGCTGTATTTAAACTTTCTACTCCAAAATATCCATCGGCAAAACTAGAAGAGCTACTGCCTGTATAAGTACCTAAAGTATCTAACACAATCAATCCAGATTCACCCATTTCTAAAATACCATTGCTAAATGTAAGTGTTCTGTCCACCTCAATGGTATCACCATCATTCAAATAGATTTTTCCAACAGAGTTATTCAGCGTTAATCCGTAGAATTCACTATTAGCGTAACCACTAAAGTTACCCGTAATATTTTGATCTGTTGAGCCATCAAAAGTAAACACATTTCCTTGGCTACCTGTATACTTTCCATTGCTCGAAAGGGTAATATCACCTTGTAGATTGATGCTAGAAGAACCAGTTTTTAATTCACCACTGTCTGAGATATTCAAATCATTTTCAACATTGATATTTCTGTTATTAATGTTGTTTACTACTACACTTCCGCTAATATCCCAATCATTACAGATATTGATATCGTTGTTTGCCATTGTTCTGGTTCCTGAACCGGTAATTGTCAGGTTTTCCAATGCATTTATACCACCTAAAACATCGTAGCTACCTGTTCCATCATAAATTAAACTACCATTACTGCAACTAAAGAAATCGCCATAATAACCAGCAGGCAGTGATGCACTTGAGGTATTGCTCACAATTTTAATTGTACCTGTTCCCTCAACTGTCCCAAGACGGTGGTTGTTGGTTCCGTCAATTTCTAAAACTGCGCCTTCTTCGATAATGGTTTTTAATAACCTAACTCCACTATTATTTAAGGTTAAAACATCGCCACTTTTTACAGTAACTATCGCACCTAATGGACCTGATGATGGAATAGAAGAGCTCCATGAACCTGAGTCGTCATAGTCACCACCACCACTTTGGTCAGTTTCATATTCTGGCACTTCATCTGGAATTGCGCCATAAATCACTGCATCAGAATCATCTACACCTACACCGGCAGTGTATTCTCCCGAAATGCCATCATCATCAGCATTTGAAAGTACAAAGTTGATTTCATTATTATTTTCATCGAAATCGGCTTGCGAATAAGCTTTATCCCAAGTGGTACCTGCTGAAAGTAATCTCGCAGGAATGTAGTTAGCAACTGTATATGGAGATGTTACTGCTATATCTTCATCATCGTATAAAAATGTAGCCGTTGCACTAAATCCGGTTAAACCACTTGCTCTTAAAATCCAATGATATTGTAAGGCATTATCTTCGTCTACAATATTTGGATCAGCACCTTCGGACAATGTACTTTCATCGTCTTCAAGTATACTTGGGTGAATCTCATCAGCCGGTCTAATAGTTATACTACCTGCTGAGCTTGAACTGATATCTAGAGTTAAAGGTGTATATTTTGATTCGCCAACAGGGAAAGTAAACGTAGTTGAAGAAGAAATCGCAGGGAAATTTTTCTGCACACCATAATCAGTAAATGAACTGTTTGTTTGGATCATATTGGTGACAGAGAAGGTATTTACTTCTTCAATTTCTCCGTAAGTATCGATAGTAAGTAAACTATTTCCAATATCTAATACACCGTTTTCTAATCTTAAATTATCTGTAATGGTAAAGAAGTAACCATTACCATCTGGTGTAGAAACACCTTCAGTATTATTGATAGTGATGATGCCGAATGTACTTGTACCAATGCTACTTCTCAACATTTTTTGGGCTGATGTTCCAGAGAAAACAATTCCATAACCGCTAGTACTTGTATGTAAAGCATCGTTGGTTACATTGCCTTCTGTGTAGGCCGCATAGGTATCTGTATGGAAAGTACCATTATCAATGTCGAGTGCATTTTCAATAGTGATGTCTTTCTCAAGTGTTAAGATTTCACTATTGGTTTTGGTGAGGTTATAGAAGTTTAATGTTCCTGTACCACTAATACTTTGATCTATATCACCACTGAAAATGGTTGTATTTCCATTTGGAATATAATTACCATTGTTGATGAAATCTCCATTAATCGTTAAGGTAAGTCCATCAGCATCTAATGTTCCGAGCGAACTTGCACTATCTACTATGGTTAAATTTCCATCAACAGTTAATGCATTTGAGTAAAGCATTGCTGTTGGTTCATTCTCACCATTAATTACCAAGTTATTTATAGCAATGGATGAATTGATTCCGATTTCATCTTGACCAGTAGGAGTATAAGTATTACCAATTGTAATGGTCGAACCTGACACGTCGTAATTATCTGGTTGAAGATACAAAGCAGCTATTGACGGATTAGAACCATTCTGGCGAACGATGGTAAAATCACCACCTGTTAAAGTGAAATTACTGTTTCCATTGGCTACTTCAAAAACACCTCTTGTAGTTTCTGGAGCTGCATTTTTGCCAAACATAGCACTTCCACCTGTTTGAGTATAAGTAAGCACACCATTAGAAGTTGATAAGCTTCTACGAAGCTGCGAGCCTACGATGAGTGAGCCATCAGAAACTTCAATTTCTGCATTACCAGAAGATGTATATTCTATAAAGTTATTTCCATTATTGATGGAATCATTTAAACTAAGTGTACCACCATTAATTCTGATTAAGCCATCTAGAATAATTCCAGTATCATCGCCTTCGAGATTTACAGTTCCGTTTGAGATGACTAAACCACCTGAACCAGAGCTTGCTTCTGCATTGTAAGTGTTCGGTAAATAGAAATCTCCGGTTGCTTCACTGGTAAGCGTTATATCGATTAATGAATCATTTAATATCAATAATCCATTAACAATCTCTACTGGTTGGAGACTAATATCATCTGGTGATGGTAGTGTAAAACTGCTATTGAAAGTAAAAGAGCTTGTTGTATCTTCTCCTTTGTTCATAATAATTCTGTACAGATCAGGAATTACACCTGCACTGTCATACAAAGCATGTACACCTTCGGTACTCAATTCTAGTTCGACATTACTACCTGCATCAGAAGTTAAGTCGAAGGTTGTACCTCCCATAAAGGTAATATCTCCATTTACCTTAAGTGTATGTGTATCTGAGCCAGAATTTTCTACAGTTAGTGTATTGCTACCGATATCATCAAAAAGGATTGAGCCAGTTTCTAGTGTTTTGTTTGAGCCAACTTCAATAAACTCAACATTACCCGGATCATTAGAACCTACTAATAGTTGATTATTGATTGTAAGGTTGTTGGCAATTTGTAATGTGGTATTATTGTCAACTACACCATATTCTGCTTCTACATCAATGCCAAATTGAAAGTTTCTATTTGTTCCTCCAAAAGTTCTGAATACAGGATATTTGGAGTAATCTGAAACCACTGTTGTTCCTGCGGCAAGAATCCAGAAGAACCAACCATTGTCAGGGTCATCGACAAAATCACCAACATCTGCTGTAATTGTACCAAAGTTTCCTGCGTTTGGACCAACATCTTGTACAAGTTCTCCTTTACCACTTATGATTGATGCAGTAAGCGTGATACCATTTCTCACTCTAATTCTAGACATTTCATTAGTATATAATGCTGAGCCACCGTCTTGAGAGTCGAAAATGATTTCTGCTACATCTACATCTCCATGAGTACTTGTGATTTTAACTTGATGTCTACCATCTCCCGACTTAGAATAAGTACCGCCAGTAAGCACATCTACAAATTCACTTCCGATAACTACAATGTCACCTTCTCCTGGAACCGTGCCTGCAATTTCGCCGATATGCTTATATACAGTATCGGTTGACCAGTGGTCTGTATCTTCCCAATCCCACCAAGTTCCATTTTCTGCACGACTATAATAAATGGTTGGAGCCCCATCGAATCTGTCAGGACCACCAGCTGTATAGTTGGCTTTTTCCAAAGTGAAACCTGTTCCCGGTATGGCAGTTGACCAGCCAGAATTTACAGAAGAGCCATCAAATATTTTTAAATCTAAAGTGGCATCTACATCTTCAATGGCATCGGGTGTACTATTGTTAAATAAGATGATATTGCCGGGGTTATCACCAAGGAAGTTACCAGTACTATCGGTATTTCCACCAGCTCTTAAGTCATCAGGATCAATTGTGTCAGCATCGGTTGATCTTTCGTAAGTACCTTCGTCTAGCACTTTGCCGGGCACATAAGTTGTCTCATCACCAGAATCAATATCACTTTCATCGTATTGGAAAATCCAAGACACAGTAGCTTCTTCACCTGAGTTATAACCTTCGTAATCAACATTCCAGAAATAAGATAAAATGTCGTCTGCTGATGAAAGATTGGTAGTTTGGAGTATCTTATCAGCGACTCTTAAACTGATATATTCATCGCCATCGGTTGTTCCATTGTCAATTAAATAACAAACTGCTGGTGTATAACGGGTTGTACTGTTTGCACCAGTACCGATAGGGAACCAGAGCCAGTTGGCATTATTATATTCTTCGTTTTCAGTATTAAACTCACTATAACCATTATAAACAGTCTTGGCAACTTTAAGCGATAAACCACCATCAGATTGGTTACCAGCCATTTTAATCATGTTATTTGCATCTAGCAAAAACTCGCCATTGCTGCCAGTACCAACACTATCTCCGGGATTCAAGTCCAAAACATCTACTTGTAAAGTGTTTGAACTGATGTCGAAAATACCGTATTTGAATTCGAGTCTTTCTACATAAATGTCTGATGATAAATTGACGGTAGCATCTTGCTTTCTTAAACTAAGGTTACCAATAGTTGAGGTACTGGTATTCGTAATATCAAAAGTTGAATTGTTACCTGCAAAATAAACTTTGCCATCTTTATGAGTGATAGAATCTGCCCACTCGAACAATGTTCCATCGAGATTGAGAGCACCATTCAATTCTAGTCCGTAAGAGTAAGTATCCGTGGTATCAGTTCTGGCTGAGGTAGGATCAACTTGACTCAATGTGCCACTTTCTATATCTAATTGGTTTTCGATTACCAATAATGTACTTGCATAAGAAGAGATATTTTTACCAGCAGGTCATACGCCTACGGTGGATGGTCATCGGGATCTTG
>PBYL01000328.1 GCA_002729595.1 Thalassovita sp.
AAAACCTCAGAGAGATTAAAATCTTGAAATACTGCATCTTCAATAGTTGCGTCTTCTGAAAACTGAAGCGGCTTTTTAAATTTTACTTGCAGTGTTGATCCTCGTTTTTTAAAGAATAACCCTTTTTTGTCGAATGCTCTTCTAAAACCATCAATCACTATAGGTACTACAATCGGGTTGTAATGCTTAATAATGTTAGCCGTTCCTTTTCTAATTGGTGCATATGGACTGGTGGTACCCTGTGGAAAGTTTACAACCCAGCCATGGTCTAATGCTTTTTTAATTTTTTCGGGAGCACTTCTATCAGCACCTCTACTTACATTTTGACCTTTTGCTCTCCACGATCTTCTCACTGTAACTGCTCCAGCGTAAGAGAATATCTTCGGTATTAACCCACTCTCTTTCATGGTTTCTTCTGCTGCTACATAGTAAGTGTTTACTCTAGGTATAAGCATATAAAGCGGAATGCCTATGGTATTTCTAAACTTCCACTTTACGCTACAAAAAATATGATAGAGTGCGATTACATCTGCATAGTAAGTCTGATGATTGGATATAAATAACACATTTTTGCCAGGTAAATCGCTCAGATATTCTGTGCCTTCTACCTTTAGTTTATTCACAATATTGATTCGGCCATATGTGAATGTGGCCAGTACCCCAATTAATATTCTTTTAAAAATGAGAATATTACCAAAAGGGTCTTTCTTAATAATTTTTACTTTTAGATTACCTGTTTTAATCTTTGGAATTTTATGGAGCTTCACCGTAGTCTGTTTTGTAAAAAAAACAAGTAGGAAAATACACTTATCCCTAATTGAATGTACTTAAAATAAAAAAAATAAACTGTAGTTCATAAGCTTTTTGAATTTAAGAACATAGCTTATTTCATACTGTTTAGAAATCTTCGTCTAAAGAAAATTTCTTCCCATCATTTGTATCTTTTGGTGTGTTTACCCCAGCTTTTTGATATTCTGATACTCTCTTCTCAAAGAAGTTGGTTTTTCCCTGTAGCGAAATCATTTCCATAAAATCGAAAGGATTGCTAGAGTTATAATGTTTCTGGCAGCCCAAAGAAACCAACAGTCTATCTGCCACAAACTCAATGTATTGGTTCATGAGTTCTGCATTCATGCCAATTAGTTTTACGGGTAGGGCATCTGTTACAAATTCCTGTTCGA
This sequence comes from Thalassovita sp., assembly GCA_002729595.1. Taxonomy (GTDB): domain Bacteria; phylum Bacteroidota; class Bacteroidia; order Cytophagales; family Flammeovirgaceae; genus Chondrinema. The sequence continues at coordinate 1,182 of PBYL01000328.1, forward strand.
TAGTAACAGCATCTGTAATGATCTCTAAAATTCTTTCTTCAGTTAGTTTGTTTTTGAGATACTTGGCATAAAGTAGGCAGGCAAAATCGCAGTGCATTCCTTCATCACGAGAAATCAACTCATTAGAAAAACTTAAACCAGGCATTAAACCTCTTTTCTTTAACCAGAAAATTGAGCAAAAACTTCCTGAGAAAAAGATGCCTTCTACTGCTGCAAAAGCGATAAGTCTTTCTGCAAAATTATCGCTCTCAATCCATTTTAAAGCCCAAGTTCCTTTTTTACCGACACAAGGAACTGTTTCAAGAGCATTAAACAACTTGTCTTTTTCTACCGGATCTTTAATGTAGGTATCAATTAATAATGAGTAGGTTTCTGAGTGGATGTTTTCCATCATTACCTGAAAACCGTAAAAGCATTTAGCCTCGGGAATCTGCACCTCAGCCATAAAATTGATTACAAGATTTTCATTTACTATACCATCACTTGCTGCAAAAAATGCAAGCACATGAGAAATGAAATGGCGTTCTCCATCATTTAACTTCTCCCAATCGCTTAAATCTTGTTGAAGATCAATTTCTTCGGCAGTCCAGAAACTAGCTTCAGACTGCTTGTACATTTCCCAAATATCATTGTGTTTGATAGGGAATAATACAAAACGGTTTTTTACTTCTTGTAAAAGTGGTTCATCAGTAACTGATGCTCTCATAGCTCAAAATACGGGTTAACAGTTTCCTTAAAAAAATGCATTGTAGAATAAGTTTACATAAAATAGCAACCCATTCCATATAATAGACATATAGTGCCCTACTGTTCACCTGTAAATAAAATCAGAATTGTTTTTGAGGTTAATTGTAATGAATCTGGTAAAAAATGATTCTAGTTTATGAGTTTGTTTGTGTTTCTTTCTAAGCAAGCATTACAAATATAGAAAGGTGTTTCAAAATTCAAAATCAGTCATAACAGGTCAAAAACGCTTAAAAATGTCATAATAAAGCTATTTATTCTTGATTATTAGTAGGTTAGGGAAATGCTTCTAATGAATTAATTGAAACAAAAAAAAGTTAAAAATAGCGCAATTAATCTTTCATATTGTTGCTTTAGAGCCATTTTTAGTGAAACTCAAAAAAAACATGTAAATTTCTGCTGGAAAATATAGCAGAAAGATTGTGATTATTTGCACATTCTTATATTTTTGCAACCTCAAAAAATAAAATTTGAAAAAATGTACGCAATAGTAGAAATAGCCGGGCAACAATTTAAAGTAGAGAAAGACAAGTTTATCTATACTCACAGACTAAGTGATGATGAAGGTGCAGGTGTTGAGTTTGGCAATGTATTGTTAGTAGATAATGGAGATAGCATAGATGTAGGAGCTCCTAGCGTTGCTGGTGCAGTAATAAAAGCAAAAGTATTAGAGCACGTTCAAGGTGATAAAGTAATCGTTTTCAAAAAGAAAAGAAGAAAAGGTTACAAGAAAAAGAACGGACATAGACAACAATTTACAAAAGTTTTAATCGAAGATATTCAAATTTAAAATCTCATGGCACACAAGAAAGGAGCGGGTAGCTCGCGAAACGGAAGAGAGTCGGAAAGTAAACGACTTGGCGTTAAGGTATTCGGTGGCCAATCTGTAAAGGCCGGAAATATCATTGTTAGACAAAGAGGTACTAAACACCACCTAGGCCAGAACGTTGGCATAGGAAAAGACCATACTATCTTTTCATTAGTAGATGGTACTGTAGCTTTCAAGAAAGGATTTAAGAAAAGATCTTATGTATCAGTGATTCCTGCTGATGCAATTGCTGAATAATTTAAATTAGGTATTCAGAGAATTTCTTTTTGTAAAACCCTGCTGGTAACTAAAATTACGGGCAGGGTTTTATTTTCGTGAAATTTTAAGTGATCTGATAGTTTTTAGTGAAACTCATTGCCCTCACTTAAACTGGATATACTTCAGCAAAACTCTCTAAAACTTTAAAATCTGAGTTTAATCGAAGATTTTGAGAACTATCAATAGTTAATAGTTGTGAACGGGTACAATAAAGATTTGCTGTTTAAATTACGTCTGTTGCTTGTTAAAAAGTACAATATAACAATTTCTTGTACCAAAAAAATTACATTACAAATCGAGGATAAAAAATGAAGTATTCTGTTAATTTGACTAATGCATTCATTTTATTTTGTTGTCGATACAACTATTGCTAAAAGTAGTATATTTTGATAGTGAGTGAGGGGGCAGGTTAGCAAAAATGTTACCATAAAATTTTTAGGAAAAAAAGTTAAAAATCTCTAAGTTGAGGTAAGTAACTGATAATCAAATAATTAGCAAGCTGTATTGCTTTATTTAAACCTTTGGTTATCAGTTAGTTATTAAAAAGTTAACGTAGCTAAAAATTAAAATTTGGGCAAAAATCGATTTTTATTCTATCGATTTTTTTAGCAGATTTGCATTCACCTGAAAGATAAAATCAGACAAGATTTCCGACGATCTTCTAAGCAAAACAAAAAAATTAAATGTCTTTTTTGTTGATGAACTTACATTGCAAAATTTAAAGATTTTGTATGATTATTCATTTCACTACAAAATTTTAAAAATGTGTTGAATCAGATGGTTAAGAATTGTCAGGCGATTTGGAAGAATTGCCTAGAGATAATTAAGGAGGAGGTTCCGGAGCAAAGCTTTAAAACTTGGTTTGCTCCAATTAAACCAGTCAAACTTCAGGATAATGTACTTACAATAGAAGTACCTACTCCATTCTTTTACGAATGGTTGGAGGAACACTATGTATATATACTAAAGAGAGCTATAGATGCAGAGTTAGGCCCTTCAGGTAAGCTAGAGTATTCCATAGTAGTAGATAAAGGAGATGCGAACCATCAACCATTTACGCTAAATGTTAGAAACAGTAAGCCTGCAGGAAATAAACCAGTTGTCAGTACACATCAAAGTGGAGGATTACCAAATAACTCATTTCCGCCAAGTCCGAACAATAGTGGAAATGCAAACAGTAATTCTTCTAATAACTTTACAAGTGGCGCTAATAAGCTTAAGCCTATAAGTAGCCCTTTTGAGTTGCCAGATACTGATCCTGCTCAGTTTGACACCCAACTTAATCCCGTATATACTTTCGATAATTATATCGAAGGTGATTGTAACAGGTTGGCTAGATCTGCAGGTATGGCTATTGCCAAAAAACCAGGTTTTACAGCGTTTAACCCATTAGTTGTTTATGGTGGTGTTGGTTTGGGTAAAACACACTTAGCGCAAGCTATAGGAAACGAAATTAAAGCTAGTTTCCCTGAAAAGCTGGTTTTATATGTTACTTCAGATCAGTTTACAACTCAGTTTATTGAGGCGCTTAAAAACAATAATGTTCAGAACTTTACTAATTTCTATTTAAAAGTAGATGTTCTTATTATAGACGATATTCAGTTTTTAGCAGGTAAAGAGAAGACTCAAGAGAACTTCTTCCATATCTTCAATAGGCTACACCAGAGTGGTAGACAAATTATTATGACCTCAGATTGCCCTCCAAGAAGCTTACAAGGTCTTCAGGAGCGTTTATTATCGAGGTTTAAATGGGGTCTTACAGCAGATATTCAAATTCCAGATTATGAGACAAGGGTTGCTATTGTGCAAACCAAAATGTCTAACGAAGGAGTTGAAGTACCTAACGAGGTAATTGAATATTTGGCAAGAAATGTAGATTCTAATATTAGAGAGCTAGAAGGTGTATTGATCTCTTTAATTGCGAATGCATCTTTTATGAGAAAAGATATTGATCTAGAGCTGGCAAAAATAACACTTCTGAATATTTTCAGAACAACAGAAAAAGAAATTACAATTGAATTTATCCAACAGGTAGTTGCCGATTATTTTAAATTATCTGTAGAGGAACTGAAATCGAAAACTAGAAAAAAAGATATTGCAAGTGCCAGACAAATAGCCATGTATTTTTCTCAGCAGTATACAGATATGCCGCTAAAAATGATTGGTGATAGATTTGGAGGGAGAGATCACAGTACTGTAGTACACGCAAGCAAAACAGTTATTAAGAAAAATGATAACGATGCGATCTACAGAAAAATAATTAACGAATTAACAGAAATGATGCAAGTAGGGAAATAAGAAAGAATTTTTTATTAGGTATTGAAAAAAAATATTATATAACAAGACTCACAACGATATTTTCATTAAGAATATATTGAGTTATTAAAAGCAGTTCTAAACAGAACTGCTTTTTTATTTGTTTTGAACTTTTTTAAGACATTTGGATTTAAAGAAGGCATTATTAAATTGCTTTCATTAAAAAATATAGTTTATGAAGCATATCTTGTATCAGTTCATTTTTCTAGTATTCATTATAGAATCTGTAACAGCGCAGGATAGCACATCATACATCCCCCAGCAAATTGATACAGTTAAAAACGGGCCGTGGCTTGTGCATGATGACCAAGGAAACCTATTGCTTGAAACCAATTACACCGATAATAAAGTAAATGGCGCTTGGAAAGAATTTGTTAACGGACAATTGGTGTTGTCTGCAAATTTTGTTGATGGTGTAGAAGAAGGGCCTTGGTTAGAGTTTTTTCCAGATGGCACCAAAATGATTGAAGGCAATTATAAAAATGGGAAAATAAATGGTGTATGGAAAACCTACTTCGAAAATGGAGAGCTTGAAAGTGCAGTAAATTATGTAGGAGGTCTCGAAAATGGTTTATCTTACTATTATCATCCAAATGGTCAGCTAGAGTCTTCAGTGTATTTTTTGGTGGGTAAAGAAGAGGGGCCTTACGAAGAGTATTATGCAGATGGTAAGCTAGCTGTAAAAGGTAGGTATTACGATAGTTTGCCAGATAGTATGTGGGTACAGTATTATCCGGATGGAAAATTAGAAACACAGGCATTTTATTTAGCTGGAAATCTTAATGGAGAGGTTTCTTATTACTACGAAAATGGCCAATTGCAGCAAAAAGAGTTTTGGCAAGATTCATTACTGCTAGATGTTGGAGACTACTTTCTCGAAAATGGGAAGAAGCTAAAAGGAGGAAACATAAAAAAAGGCAATGGCACTCGCTTGCTTTATTATGAAGACGGCACCCTAGAAAGTGAAATTACATTAGTGAATGGAAAAGCAGAAGGAGTATCAGTTTTATACGATAGCTTGGGAGTTAAAGAGGCAGAAGTAAGTTTTAAAAATGGCAAAGAGGATGGGACTTATTTCGATTTTAGACCAGATGGAAGTATTGAAGCAAAAGGCAATTTTATAAATGGTATACAAGAAGGTACTTACTTTGAATTTGGAGAAGATACCAGTACTGTTTTGGTACAAGGCTTTTACAAGAATAATGAACCAGATAGTATTTGGGCATTCTATAACGAAGAGTCTTATCTCATAGAATTAGGCTTCTTTGATGAAGGCGTTCGTAATGATGCATGGGAAGAATACGACGAATATGGTAACCTTTCTGCAGAGGGGAATTATTATTTTGGCGAAAAAGATAGCATTTGGCGGGAATATTATCCTTCTGGGCAGTTATATGCTATAGGTGAGTATACGGAAGGTCAAAAACATGGTGTTTGGCAGTATTTTCAAGAAGATGAGAGCATTTCTGCTTTGGTTACCTATTTAGCAGGAAAAGAAAATGGAGTGAAAAAACAGTTTGATACAGATGCTGCCGGAAATGTATATAAAGAGGAAGAAGGTTTAATGACTCAAGGAAAAGAAGAGGGGATTTGGAAAACTTATTATCCATCTGGTGAAATTGAGAGTATTGGAGCCTATAAAAATGGGAATGAAGATGGTGAGTGGCAATACTTCCATGCAGATGGCAGGGAGATGGAAACAGAAACTTGGGACGATGGACAGCTTTTAAAAGTAAGCATGTTTGTCGATGTTAAAGGGAAGCAACATGGCTCAGGCAACTTAAATGATGGAAACGGATTAAGAATCTCTTATTTTTCCAATGGAGAAAAACAGTCTGAAGGTGAGTATGTAAATGGATTGCCACAAGGCTTATGGAAATACTATCATGACAATAAGAAGGATGCAGGTGAGGGTATTTTTAAAGATGGATTAAAAGAAGGTGCTTGGAAGTACTATCATACAAATGGTAAGTTAGATGCTTCTGGTGAATACATACACGATGAGATGATTGGCGAGTGGAAGTTCTTTAATCAGAAGGGAAAATACACCCACAGTGAAGATTTTGGGGAATACTTGGGTGAAATTGATGATTTAAAAGAAGAGAATTAAATATAGAATGTTTTAACTTTATATCTTATAATCGGGCAAACTGAAACTAACAATCAACAATGAGAAAGCGACTATCACAAATTTTTAGCATCAATCCGGATGAGTCTTGGTTTGTGCAGTCCTTTTTTTTCCATCATATGTTTCAGGGCTTTGGCTTAGCCGTTTTTTTCACAACAGCCTCAGTTATTTTTCTTGCCAGATTTTCAACTCAAAACCTGCCATTAGTTTACGTTTTATCGTCTGCCTTTATGCTTTTAGGTGGGCAATTGTATTCTAATTTACAGCAATACATTTCACTAGAAAGGTTGATGCAGGGAATTGTGTTGCTCATTGCTGTTTCAGTAATCGTCTTTTTAGGTGGAGTAGGAGATTACGATTACATTTGGTATGTATTCCTGTTGGTTATTGGCTATCGGGTAATATATCTCTTCTCTAACTTCGAATCTTGGGCGCTGGCAACTATATTATTTCAATCCCGATCTACACAACAAAGCTTGGGTTGGCTTACAATTGGCGACCTCCCCGG
>PBYL01000329.1 GCA_002729595.1 Thalassovita sp.
CTGTATTATACACTTCAGAAGTAACCTTGGTACTTTCATCACAAAGTACATCTTTACTAAATCTGCTCAATGCGATCAATTCATTTGCCGATGCGCCTTGTGTAGCAGCAAACTCGATTAGGTTTAACAAAAATCTTCCGTTGAATGTCATGCTTAAAATTAAAGATTCTTTTTGCCGATTCAATAGCCATTTCAATTTTGGCAGCAAATGCCTATTGATTGACATTTCATGCCAATATTTTCTTCACACTGAAATCTAGTTTTGTATCAATCAAAAAAATTAAAATCATGCAAAAACTAAAAACAGAAATCAGTATACAGGCAAGTGCACAAGATGTTTGGAAAGTTTTAATGGACTTCGAAAACTATCCTAATTGGAACCCATTTATCAAGTCTATTTCAGGTGAAAAACATGTTGGTTGCAAGCTTAAAGTGAACATTCAACCAGAAGGAATGAGTGAACAGCAATTCTTGCCAAATGTGTTGAAAAACGAAGAAAACAGAGAGTTTCGCTGGTTGGGTAAGTTCTTAGTGAAAGGTTTATTTGATGGTGAACACTATTTTAAATTGAGAGAAGAAAACGGTAAAGTAATCTTTACGCATGGTGAAAATTTCTCTGGGTTACTGGTAGGCATTTTACTCAAAATGATTGGTGCAAAAACCCAAGCAGGGTTTGAACAAATGAACCAAGCTTTAAAAGAAAAAGTAGAGAAATGCAGTGTTGCAGATAACAGTTATCATGCTTAAATACTCGAACCATGAAAGCTGAATCTCAACTTAGAATTACGCTGAAATTAAATGCGTTTTTTTCTGCAATATCAGGTTTGATTTTAGCCGTTTTTGCTGAATTTATAGGGAATTTGATTGGTCTCGATCAAAACATCAATTTGATGTACATAGGATTTGCACTCATCCTTTTTGCCACTTTTGTCTTTCTTGTAGCTTTAAGTAAGACATTAAATAAAAGCTTAGTAAGGTTCATCATTTTACAAGATGTGCTTTGGGTTTTAGCAAGCATTGTACTTTTAATCGTATCACCATTTAATATAACATTCACAGGTAAAATACTGATTATTGGAATTGCATTAGTAGTCGCAGATTTTGCCTATTTTCAGTTTAGGTTTTTGAAGGTTATAAATTCTTTGGAAAGAAATTCTGTTTAGAAGTCTTTTGTTTTTACCGTATTTCCTATAAACTGGGGCTTTAATAGCATGGTCGAAGGGAGACCTGTTTGACTAGAAAGGTACTAAGATTATCTCATATGGAAATATCTAGCGATAGATTTGATAAATTATTCTATCAAAAAATCATTCTCGACAAATTGAATAGCAATAACTTTCAAGAACTATTAGCTAGCTTAAAGAATAAATTAGTGGAAGGAAAGGAAGATGTATGGGTTGGAGAGCCAATAGAAATAGCATCCAATTTAATGATCATAATTACATCTGGTGCTCTTGATTACTATGTTTATTTCAATCTATCATCAAATAAAATTATTACTACAATAGAAATGTGGTTAGATTCTGATTGGAATATAGATGTTAAATCTTATGATGCAGAGGATTATACTTTTATAAGACAAGCTAATCAAATTATCGATGAATTTTCCAAAAATTAAAGGCTTCCCAAATTTAGAAAGCCTTCAATATAAATTCATTAACCAGCAATTAAATCTTCTTTGCTGATGGGGAGTTTTCTAATTCTTTTGCCAGTGAGTGCAAACACCGCATTGGTAAATGCAGGAGCCACAGTAGGCAATCCTGTTTCGCCAGCACCTGCCGGAATATCGGTACTCTCAATTATATAGGTTTCTACCTCAGGGCATTCGTGATACCTCAACAATGGATAGGTATCGAAGTTTTGCTCGGCAATGGCGCCATCTTTAATGGTTAAACCGGCAAAAGCAGCAGTTAGTCCCATCACAATTGAACCTTCCGTTTGGGCTTTCACCGTATCTGGATTGATGCAAACTCCCAAATCGATGGCGGTGGTTACCTTAACTGGTTTTACCTGATTATCTTCCAATTTTACTTCAACCACCATAGCAAAATATCCACCTGAACGCTCACAAATGGCAACTCCTTTTGCTGTATCTCCAATTGGTTTATTGTACCAACCAGATTTCTCTGCTACCAATTTTAAAGTCGATGAAAATTTTGGATGGTTCTTTACCATAGCTAACCTAAATTCCAGTGGGTCTTTGCCCGCTTTGTAAGCCAACTCGTCTATAAAAGACTCATGCGCAAAAGGATTGGTTGAGTGGTAAACAGCACGCCAATAAGTAATCGGTATGTAAGATTTTTCTAGTACGCCTTTCACAGAAAAATTCGGAATTTCATAATCTGTATTTACGCCGCCCATTAACTGCCCACCGGCTTTCATATTATCGCCAGTCTGGTTTCTAATTTCTTGGGCAACTATCTTATGTTCTAAGGCTAGAATATTTCCATCATCATCTAACTTAGCTTTTAAAGTATTAATCGAGCAAGCTCTAAATGGCCCTTGTGTTTGGTCGTCTTCACGCGTCCAAGTTACTTTTACAGGAGCTTTCATCTTTTTAGAAAGGTCAGCAGCTTCTTCCACCATATCAGTCATACTTCTTCTGCCAAAACCACCGCCCATAAAAGTATAATTCACCTCAATGTTTTCTGGGGCTATTCCCAACTGATTTTGCAATTGTGATCTCACACCATTCGGGTTCTGTGTTGCTCCCCAATAAGTAGCTTTATTCTCTTCTACAGAAACAATGGCATTCATCGGTTCCATGGGCACATGGCTCTGGTAAGGAGTCTGGTAAACCGCTTCAATAATTTCTCCACCCTCTTTAAAAGTGTTCTCTGCATCACCCACTGCATGCAACATATCACCGTCTTTCAGAGCGTCTTCTTCGTATTTATCAAAAATGCTTTGCGAATTATGTTGTTCTAAATCTTGGTTATCCCACTCAACTTTTAAGGCTTTTCTACCTTTTAATGCAGCCCAATAAGAATCGGCAATTACTGCCACACCTTCTCGCTCATGCCCCCAAACATTTCTTTGCGTTTTAAGCACATCTTTTACCCCTGTAATTTTCATTACCTCATCTTTATTAAAAGAAACTACTTTGCCCAAAAACACTGGTGAGCGTTCAATACTTGCGTGTAGCATTCCATCTACCTTCATATCCAAACCAAAAATGGCAGATCCATTGGTTTTCATTGGAATATCTTGGCGCAGAATAGGTTGTCCAATTACTTTAAAATCTTTGGGATCTTTTAATGTCGGATTTTGAGGTGCTTCTAATTTGCTCGCTTCTTCTACTAATTCTCCATAAGTCAAAGACTTCTCAGTATTTTTTAGCTTTATCATGCTATTTTCTGCGTAGCAATCATTAGGAGAAACATCCCAAATTTTAGCCGCAGCACTCATCAGCATTTCTTTAGCAGCAGCTCCCATTTTTCTTAAAACTGCATATTCTGATGCTACGCTTCGACTACCAACCACCATTTGGCTACCATATAAATCGCGATTGGCTTCCGACATTTCAATCTTCACCGCATTGATATCAGTTTCTAATTCCTCAGCCAAAATCATCGGCATAGACTGGTAAGTACCTTGCCCCATCTCTGGTCGATGTGTAAAAAGGGTAACCACTCCATCTGAGCCAATCTTAATAAATTGGTTTAAACTGTAATCTGTATTTCCATTTAAGTTTTGTACAATCTCTTTTCCGTCTGAGGTGGGAATGCAACCTACAGCCAGAAAACTTCCTGCTATAGTTCCGAGTTGAACAAATCTTCTTCGGCTTATTTTAGTATTTTCCACAATGTTATGATTTTACGAGTTTGGCTAATGCTTTTTTAATTCTTGGGTATGTTCCGCAGCGACAATAAACGCCTTGCATTGCTGCTTCTACTTCACTTTCGCTGGCAGTAGGATTGTTTTTTAACAAAGCAGCAGCGGCCATAATTTGTCCAGATTGGCAATATCCGCATTGAGGCACTTGTTCTTCTATCCATGCATGCTGCACAGGATGATCGTTATTTTCAGATAATCCTTCGATTGTTGTCACTTCTTTATCTTCTACTGCAGCTACTGGCAATACACAAGATTTTATCGCATTTCCATCGAGATGGACTGTACAAACACCACACTGGGCAATTCCACAGCCGAATTTTGTACCTGTTAATCCAAGATTTTCACGTAAAGCCCACAAAAGTGGCATATCTGGATCAACATTATCTAATTGTATTGTTTTACCGTTGAGGTTAAATTTGAAAGAGGCCATTTAAAAAAATTTAATAATCAGAGTTTAATAAATTTAAGTAAATTGTAGCATAAAAAAAATAAAGAATGCTTTCTGTGGCTCACAGGAGTGATATCTATTATTTCAATCCAATCATTATATATTATCACCTCAAATACGGGAGATCAATTCTCATGATTATTAAGTAGTAACATTGTCTAAAAGCTTTTTAGAAAAAAATGAATTGATTAAGTTTACCCTGTTAAAGATTAGCAATACATTAATGGGAAACAACTGACTTACTTTTACTATAAGATGAATTTTTACTCGAAACTACTGTTGTTGCTAGGCATATTATGTCTTTTTCAACTGAAAACATCTGCACAAGATGATTCACTTACAGACGATGACAAGCGGGCAATTCAGTATAAATCCAAAGATTTTATTAAGGAGCTTGCCTCGCTAATGAACCTCATTTGCGATCCAAACGTCGAAGAATTTAAAAGAAAAGAGATTATTAAGAATAGCTTTTCAATTAATGCTAATCAGATTTTTTTTAATGAGGATGTGATTATTGAAGATGACATTGACCCAAATTTTTACGATTGGCAAACCTCAAAAAACCTAAAAGTTTCTAGATATTTAAACGATCTGGATTTATTCTATACAAAATCGGAAACTCATACAATTACCATTTCCAATGTAAAAGCTTTTGAAGTTAAACAAGCCGATTACATTTTTCTACCTGTCTATTTCGAGACTACATTTACCGGAAACCATTTGGTAATTAACAAACCCTACCAAACTGTAAAAAGAATTGCCACCATTATGGCGCGCAAAGAAGGTAATTTATGGAAACCCTTAATTGTAAGTATTGTACATTACAATCCTACCCTACATAAATTTGTAGAAGATGCAAATAGACCCAAAATTGAAGCTGGACAAGTGGCTGGCAATGTGGCAGATTCTCTTAACAAAGCCATAGTAGATAGTTTAAACATTTCTACAGAAGAAAATACAGCCATTACAGAAAACACAACTGTAGAAACTGAAGCCTCTTTTAAGCAATACCCTTATGCGGTTCGTAAAGGCAAAACAGAATACATCAGTTGGGATAAAGGTAAATGGGACTCTCCTGTTAAACTAGAGCTTTACCAAAACGACAACCTAATCAATGTAATTAACCTAAATACTGATGTAAACAATCAGTTATGGTCAGTTCCAAAAAGTGCCACATTGGGTTCGGGTTATCAACTAAAGCTAACTAACATAGAAGAGCCTAAAAAGGAAATATTTAGTCCAGAATTCCAGATAAAACGCGGCTTTCCATTGGGATTAAAAATACTAGGAGCTGCAGCAATTGTAGGTACTGCAGCAGTATTACTTTCTGGGGGAAGTGGTGGAGATGATCCCGGAACAGGTGGAGGCAATACTCCTACAGGTAGTGTTGAAGATGTTGACCCTTTTCAAACGCCAGGTACTGGTAATTAAAAAATTAGAAATCAACAAAAAACAAGATAAATGAAACTGAAACCAATTTTACTATTGCAATTGAGTCTCGTTTTAGGCATTAACTATTTTGTGAATGCGCAGAGTGGTGTAGCAATCTCTGAAAACATAAACCAAAAACCCGATAATTCGGCCATTTTGGATGTTACCTCTACTAGCAAAGGAGTGCTCGTGCCCAGAATGACTAGTACACAAAGAGATGCTATTTCTAACCCTGCAACAGGTTTATTAATCTATCAAACTAATAGTACTCCTGGCTTTTACTACTATTCTGGTTCTGCTTGGGTTGCTGTAGGAAGTGGAGGCGGAACAGGTGGAGCTGAAACTGACCCTAAAATTACTAGTAGCACTGTAAATACAATTCCGGTTTGGAATGGCTCTGTACTCGAAGATGGTTCTATTGAAGACGATGGTGGGCAGGTGAGTATTTTTACAGATGGAGGTTTAGAAAAAGCCAGATTTTCTAATTTCGATGATGGTACAGGTTACATTTATGTATTCGGGCCTTCTGGTAAAAGAAACATCTCACTCACTAACTTAAATGGTTACACAGACAATGGTTTTGTGGATGTATTGGATGATAGTGGTGAAAGCAGATCAAGTTTATATGTAAACTCTGCTGGTAGCGGAAGTATCTTTTTAAGAGGGCCAAATGGCAATGCCAATGTTTACCAGACTAATTACAGCTCATCTTATCCAAACAATGGTTTTATAGGAGTTTACGATAGCAATGGCGATGAGCAAGCATCTATGTATGTAGATGAAAACGGCAATGGTCAATTATATGCATCAGGTACTAAAAACTTTAAAGTCCCTCATCCAAATGATGCTAGCAAAGAAATCTGGTATGCTTCTCTTGAAGGCCCTGAGGCTGGTATGTATATGAGAGGAACTTCTACTTTGGTGAATGGTGAAGCCTCCATCGAACTTCCAGAGCATTTTAGTTCATTGGCATCTGCTAAAGGTATTACGGTTATTATTACTCCACTTTCTGCCGATTCTAAAGGGATTGCAGTAACTTCTAAAAGCCCAGAAAAATTCTCGGTAAAAGAATTAATGAGTGGCACTGGTAACTACGATTTCGACTGGGAAATTAAGGCTGTGAGACAAGGTTTTGAAGATTACAAAGCTGTAAGGCCTGTAAATACTAAGAAGAATAGTTTAATTCAAGAAGCTGCTAAAGAATCATCAGCTGAAGCAAAAGAAAAGAAATAATATGAAATTCATTTTTCAAAAAACTACACTTTTTCTTGCACTTTGGCTGGCAATATGCCTGAAAGGTTATTCGCAGCATGTCAACATTAGTGGCAGTACCAAGCTGAATCTTTCGGGTACGGTTAAGTTAAGGGTAGCAGGTTCAAGTTCCGAAGTATTAATTTCTGATAATGCCAGTATTAATGATGATAATACAAATAGCATTATTGTAGAAGGTGATTTTACGAATGAAGCCGGTGATATCAATTTGGATGGAGCTTTAATTTTTAATGGCACCATTTACCAATACTTCTATGGTACTGGTACTATCGCCACTTTAACTGTGAGTAATGAGCAAGATGTAGATATTGAAGGGCCACTATTGGTTAACTCTAACCTAAATTTAAATACAGGTAACTTCACAACAATTGCTGATGATGATCTAACTATTGCCCACGATGTAACCATATCGGGTGCTGGCGCGGATAGTTATGTAGATGGTCCGCTAAGAATTAGGGCTACCTCAGCTACTAATCATACACTAAATTTCCCTATTGGTACTGGTACAGTTTACAAACCAGCCAGAATACATTTTACACAGCTTGCTCTAAACGGTTATTATGTAGGTCAAGTTTACGATAATAATTCTGCTAGCTACGATCTGGAAAGCACATTGCAATCTGTTTCTACAGCTAGATATTGGGAGATTAGCTCAGACGAAACGGTAACAAGTGCCTATATAGAATTGCCCGTTGGGACTGATGATGGCGTGCTCAATGCCAATTTAGTGAGAATTGCCAGAGCAAATGGTGGTAAGTGGACAGATATTGGCGGTATCAATATCGAAAGTGTTCCGGGTACAGTGCGATCTTCAAGCAGTTTCAATTCTTTTGGAGAATTTACAATTGCAGCAGCAGTTAACAATTCTACAGACCCAATTATCTATTCAATTTCGCCAGACAATGGTTACGAAGGTGATCTAATCACCATTTCAGGAGCATATTTAGGTAGTTCAAACGGTACCATCAAGTTCGATGATGTTTCAGCATCAGCATCTGATATTGTGTCTTGGAGTGAAGATAAAATTGAGGTAAAAGTGCCAGTTGGTTTATCTCCGGGAAGTAATGTTAATATTGAAATTACTGTGAGTGGTGCTGCATCTCCTATAGATTTTAGCTTCCAGTTTACTGTAAAAGACCCAACTGTAACTTGCTCTGAATTCAGTATTTCTACTTTCCCTAAAAATACTAATCCAGTAAATTCAGGTGACAATGCTGTTTTAGCCATCGATGTAAACGATCCTTCTTTGGTTGGTAGCGCAGGCGTTTATTACAGAGGTATATCTTCAGAAGATTGGTTGGGACCTTTCACCCCTACTTTAAATGGTACAGAATATTCTTATGAAGTAAGCTCATCTCTAGATGACATTGGTATTGAATATTACTTTACTTTTAGCTTTGCAGATTGTAATACAGTAAGCTCAAATGTGGCTTATACATACATCTATTATCCAAATGGTTTAAGCATTCCGGGATTAACTCCGGGTGATGAACCAGGTGATTATGACCTATTTTCTATTCCACTTGATTTAGATGCAGCCTCTGTTACAAGTGTGTTTGATGAGTTAGGTTCTTTCAATAAATCAAAATGGAGGGTGTTTAGAATCCAGAGCGGAGCTTATCAAGAGTATAATAGTTTCTCAAGTATAGATTTGGGTAGAGGTTATCTCATTCTTTTCACTCAAAATACAACCTCTTTTAATACTGGTGCTGGTACTACAGTTACTGCCACCAAAGACAATCCTTTCTCCTTGAATTTGCAACAAGGCTGGAATATGATTGCCTCTCCATACTTGTTTACCATCTCATGGGCAGATGTGCTTTCAGATAATGGAATTGATAACTCACTCGAAAACTTCCATGTTTACACGAGCACTGGTTATCAAAATGGAGATGGCATACTCAACGCTTTTGAAGGTGCTATCTATTTTGCAGAAAGTGCCGAATCGGTAGATATTTCAGTAATTAAAGATAATAGCATAAATGGCAGAATCGCTGGGCTCAAAGAAGTTAAAAATCCATTAGATGATGAAAACTGGCAAGTAAAACTGAAGCTTAGCAACCAATCTGGAGTTACTACAACAGGAGGTTTCGGAATGAGTTTAGAAGCCAATGAGAGCAAAGATGCCATGGATGCGATGCTTCCGCCAAAAATTGCCAATGCGACAGATTTCTACTTTGATCATCAAGAGTATTTTTATCCTTACTTCTCTAAAGACATTGTACCGAACACCGAAAATTACGAGTGGAGCTTTGAGGTCAATCCTTCTGTGAGTGATGATCTGGTTACGCTTTCTTGGGAAAATGATTACTTTGGGGAAAACGATAAAAACCTCTATCTGCTTGATGAGGCGAATAGCTTTGTAATTAACATGCGTAATCAAACTACTTATGCTTTTAATGCAAAACAAAGCAAGCAGTTTAAAGTGATTTATGGCGATAGTGAAATGCTCAACTTGCTTGAACCAGTAATTGGTGCGGTTTACCCGAACCCGACGGCTAACCAATTATACATTCCACTTTCGTTGCCAACAGATATGCAAGAAAGCAATCTCAACATCAATCTGTATGATCTATCTGGTAGACTAAGCGGACAAATTAATATGGATAATTTATCTGCCGGATATCAACTCATTGAGCTAAATGATAAAGGAATTTTTGAAAAATTAAGCACTGGCATCTACGCCATGCAAATTGTTTTGGAAAGTGATGGTAAATTGATCAGAAAAAATGTTAAATTGATGATCGATTAACACTTAAAATAAACATAGCACTTAACCTAAGAGGTACAAAGAATATTTTGTACCTCTTTTTGTTTAGCTTTTCTTCTAATTTACTTTTAATAGTTCCAAATTACTCATTACCAATTCTTTAGTGTGCTGTATTTATTATATTTAAGAACACAAATTAACACAACAATCACACTATGAGAATTTACAGATTACAAAGATTAATCTGCTTGGTGGTTTTCTGTGCCTTTGCTTTTACCCCGGCAATTTTCGCACAAAAGAAAAGAAAATCATCTTCAGCAGAAGATTTACTAAGCTACGATGAAAAGCTCTACAACAAGATTGAGTATCGTTTAATCGGGCCATTTAGAGGAGGCCGATCTTGTACCGTTGCCGGAGTCCCGGGCGACCCTAATGTCTACTATTTTGGTTCTGTTGGTGGAGGTGTTTGGAAATCTATGGATGGCGGAAATACCTACCAAAACATTTCAGATGGTTTCTTCGGAGGTTCTGTTGGCTCAATCGCCATTGCTCCTTCTGACCCCAATGTTATCTATGTTGGCTTGGGAGAGAAAACAGTTCGTGGCAACGTATCTTCTAACTTTGGTGTTTGGAAATCTACCGATGCTGGCGAAACTTGGACATTTATCGGTTTAGAAAAAACCATGCACATCGGCAGAGTAAGAGTGCACCCAAAAGACCCAGACATTGTATATGTGGCAGCTATGGGCGATTTATGGAAACCCTCTGAAGAACGCGGTGTTTTTAAAACAA
>PBYL01000330.1 GCA_002729595.1 Thalassovita sp.
AACCTTACCATGGCATTAGAATTTTCTTAAACCAAGGAGATTTAACTTTTGAAGAACAGCAGTTTATTCCGCTACATGGAGCCACTAAAGTTTTGGTAGCAGACTACGACCAAGATGGTGATATGGATATGGCTGCCATCGCCTTCTTCCCAGATTTTGATAACAATCCTGAGCAGGGTTTTGCCTACTTTGAAAACAAAGGAAACCTAAATTTTGAAGCTAAATACTATACCGAAGCTACGAATGGCAGATGGCTCACAATGGACAAAGGCGATTTTGATAATGATGGAGATATCGATTTGGTATTAGGCTCTTTTATTCACTCACAACCTGCTGCACCAGATACGCTCACCAAACTTTGGACAAAAGAAGGAAAACAGATATTGTTTTTAGAAAATACACTCAATACAGCCGAAACAATCAACTAATTTTTGCAAAACCACATTTTTTTCTAACATTTTTTAGCCCATATACTTAAACAAATTGTTTTGATTTCAATTTACCATAGAATATTTTAGCCCCGATTGAAGATCAATTTAACAGAAATAAGCTGACGATGTTTAAACTAAATTATGCTGTAAAAGCATTCATCATTCTTTTTACTTTTTCCATCAATTTAATCAACCAAGTACAAGCTCAAGATGACGAAATATCATTTGAGATAAAAAGATTAGTTGAAAGTCTTGTTGAAAAAAACAGTCTCGATATTGAAGGAGTAACCATCTATTCTAAAACTGTTTTACCGATTTACTATCAAAACAGAAATTACAAACATGGCTGGACGAACAGTAGCTCAACTGAAGAAGCCCTAAAATCAATCGGAAGAGCCGGAGAAGAAGGTCTTACACCAGAAGATTACCATTACGATTTACTGCTAAATTTAAGAAAAGAACTTACTGAAAATAGTAATCCAAGTGCTTCTAGCATAGCTCATTTTGATTTGCTATTAACTGATGCTGTTTTGCTTTACTCAAGACATTTACTCAATGGTAAAGTAAATCCGGTAAAGATCGAATCTACTTGGAATATACAGCGCAAAGTTTTTAGCGGCGACTCGCTGGCTGTTTTAGAAGATGGTATTGCCAACAATAAAATCCCTCAGTTATTAGAAAGCATAAAGCCAGATCATCCACTCTACAAAGGATTAAAAAAGCATTTAGCCCACTATAGATTGCTAGCGAAAAAAGGTGGATGGCAAACCATTGATGCAGGACCTACTTTAAAGCCCGGCATGGAAGACGCTCGAATTTTACAAGTGAGAAAAAGGCTAGCATTAGAAGGCTTTTTGCCAGATATGGGCATTAAAATCCCTTACACCAATTTCTTTGTAAACGATTCGCTTATTGGAGAAGAACCCGAAAACGAAAAAATATACGATAGAGAATTAGCCACAGCCATTGCCAGATTCCAAATGGCTTATAGCTTAGAAGTAGACAGTGCTATTGGTCAAATGACTTTAGATGCACTCAATATACCGATAGAAGACCGCATAGATCAAATTCGTGTAAATCTGGAAAGAGCCAGATGGGTGTTGGGTACTTTGGGTGATGATTATGTATTGGTAAACATTGCCGGTTTCGAATTATTCTTAGTTAGAAATGGCAAAGAAATCTGGAAAACCAATGTGGTAGTGGGTAAAAAATACAGTCAAACTCCGGTATTTAAAGACAGAATCCAGTTTATTGTTTTTAACCCGACTTGGACAGTTCCTCCCGGAATTATGAGTTCAGAAACATTGCCAAGAATGAAGAAAGATGGCAATTACCTAAGCAGCCACGATTTGGAAATGGTAGACAACAAAGGCAATGCACTTTCTCAAAGCATTTTAAATGAAACTCAATATACTTTGAGAACCTTTCCCTATCAGGTAAGACAAAGACCGGGAGATAATAATGCACTTGGTAGAGTTAAATTTATGTTCCCGAATAAATACTCTATCTATTTGCACGACACACCAAGCAAGAGCTATTTCTCTAAAACTTCTAGGGCTTATAGTCATGGTTGTGTAAGGGTAGAAAGTCCTTTAAAACTAGCCGAAATTATTTTGAACGATCCAGTAAACTATAGTGCAGAAAAAATTCAGAAGATTATAAAAACCAACCAAACCACCACTGTAAACCTAAAAAACAAGCTAGATGTATTGCTACTTTACTGGACTGCCGAGATACATCCGAGTGGTAAATTATACTTTAAAGAAGATGTTTATAACCGCGATAAAAAGGTTTTAACAGAGTTGGATGAGAAACGACCACGCATTTAAAAAATAATTTCACTTTTTAGCGAAAATATTTCCTGAAAAGAAGTTACTTTTTTGAAAACGTACGTACCATGGTCAAAAAATAACAATAATTTTTGACCATGATTCACCCGAATACTGAACTACGATTTATAAATGACGCTGTCGGATTAGGCATTTTCGCTAAAACTTTTATTCCAGAAGGTACAATTGTTTATGTAAAAGACAGCCTTGAAATTGAAATTAGCCCTGAAGATTACGCTAAACATTCTGATCAAATGAAAGACGTAATCGAAAAATATTCATACATAGACCAAAGAGGTGTTCATATCATCAGTTGGGATCATGCTAAATATGTAAACCATTGCTGCAATTGCAATACTATTAGCACAGCTTATGGTTTTGAAATAGCTATTAGAGATATTTTCCCTGGAGAAGAAATCACTGATGAATATGGACTCTTCAACATCAAACAAGAGATTCCATTATTGTGCAACAATGCACATTGTAGAAAAATGGTAAGACCAGAAGATTTTGATAACTACTATCCGCAATGGGATGAGAAAATTAAAAAATCTCTTACTGGTTCAGATAAACTTCCTCAACCATTGTATCATTTGATTGACGAAGACACTAAAAAGGAATTAGAACTTTTCTATCTAGCCCCTGAGAATTACCAGTCTGTTTACAGGCTAAAATTACAATTGAACCACGTGAGCATTCACTAAGCAAAAAGAGTTGTAACTTCTTTCCATTCCAGTTGCAAAAGCCTAGCTTTGAGCAGTTCGCAGGCAGAAAACCCTAATCTGCCTGCACTGTGTCAATAAAAAAATTATTATGGCTTTAAACTGGATAGAAGTAGCAAAACGTATACAGGCAATTGCACAAAACGGACTCACCTTTTCTGAAGGTATGTACGACATTGATCGTTACGAAGAACTCCGGGACATCAGTGTGAAAATAATGGCTGAAATCTCAGAAGAACCTGTAGAAAAAGTAAAAGAACTGTTTGCCAGTGCCACTGGTTACCAAACCCCAAAAGTAGACATCAGAGGTGTTGTTTTTGAAGGCGATAAAATCTTAATGATTAAAGAAATTGCCGACAACAAATGGTCTCTCCCCGGAGGCTGGGCTGATGTAAATTATTCTCCCTCAGAAATTGTTTGTAAAGAAGTTTGGGAAGAAAGCGGCATAGAAGTAAAAGCCCTCAGATTATTAGCTGTTTGCGATAAGCATAAGCACCCTCACCCATACGATCCATACCATGCCTATAAGATGTTTTTTCTATGCGAAAGAACTGGTGGCGAATTAAAAATAGGTATGGAAACCCTAGACGTTGGCTTTTTTGCCGAAGACAATTTACCAGAACTTTCTGTAGACCGGGTAACAGAATCGCAAATCAATATGTTATTCGATTTTAAAAGAAATCCGGAAAAAGAAACCTATTTTGATTAAGCTATTCGGGAATATCGAATGAGCTTTTTAAATTTGAAGTTTACAAGCAAATTGGCTGTTTCGGAAAAGCAGTTTAGTAAAATTTATACATTAAGCTAAAAATCGATGAAGGTAAAGGTCTGTGGCATGCGGGATGAGAAAAACATTCTTGAAGTACTGGAAGAACCACCAGATTATATGGGCTTTATCTTTTATAAGAAGTCATCCAGATATGCAGGAGAAATGCCTCCGGCAGTAACTGAGTTTATTCCCGGATATGTATGCAAAACTGGTGTTTTTGTAAACGCCACTTTGGATGAGATAAAAGAAACAGTAGAGAAATATCAGTTAGATTCAGTTCAACTACATGGAGCTGAAAGCCCTGAGTTTTGTGATACTTTAAAATCGCTACTTAACTCAAAAGAAATCTCTATTATAAAGGTGTTTAGTGTAGGTGAGAATTTTGATTTCGATACATTAAAACCATTCGATAAAGTAGTTGATTTTTATCTGTTCGATACAAAAGGCAAACTACCCGGCGGCAATGGTTACACATTCGACTGGACCTTGCTCAAAAACTATTCAGGCAATAAGCCTTACTTTTTAAGTGGTGGCATTGCTCCCGAACATTTTGAAGATATTCAATCTCTTGACTTAAAAGGCTTATATGCCATAGATATCAATAGCAAATTTGAAATTGAGCCGGCATTAAAAGACTTTGAGAAAACAGGCGAATTTGTAAAGAAAATACATGAAATGGCTTAAGCGCCAATAATTGAGCTATCAAAAAATTAGACATATAAAATGATAACAGTAAACGAAAGAGGATTTTACGGCAAATTTGGTGGAGCTTATATCCCCGAAATGCTGCATCCAAATATAGAAGAGTTGGTAAACAACTATATGAGTATTATCAACGAAGAAGGCTTCCAAAAAGAGTTTAGACATCTATTAACAGACTACGTTGGCAGACCTACTCCGCTTTACTATGCGAGCAGACTTTCTGAGAAATACCAAACCAATGTTTACTTAAAAAGAGAAGATCTTTGCCATACTGGTGCGCATAAAGTAAACAACACGATTGGTCAAATTCTTTTGGCTAAAAGATTAGGCAAGAAAAGAATTTTAGCAGAAACCGGAGCTGGCCAGCATGGTGTGGCTACGGCAACCATTTGTGCTTTAATGGGCTTAGACTGTGTGGTTTACATGGGAAAAGTGGATGTTGCCAGACAGAAACCAAACGTAGAAAGAATGAAGCTTTTGGGTGCTACTGTTGTTGAAGCAGTAAGTGGTAGCCAAACTTTAAAAGATGCCACCAACGATGCCATGCGCGATTGGATTAACAACCCAGAAGATACGCATTATGTAATTGGCTCTGTGGTAGGCCCTCATCCCTACCCTGATATGGTAGCTATTTTCCAATCGGTAATTAGCGAAGAAATTAAAAAACAATTGGCAGAAAAAACTGGTAGCGAAGATCCAAACTATGTACTTGCTTGCGTAGGTGGAGGTAGTAACGCTATTGGAGCCTTCTATCATTATGTAGATAACCCGAATGTAAAACTAATCGGTTTAGAAGCTGGCGGATTTGGTATAGACACAGACAAAACTGCTGCTACACTTACATTAGGAAAAGAAGGTGTTTTACACGGCAGTCGCTCATTAGTAATCCAAACAGAAGACGGACAAGTAATTGAGCCTCACTCTGTTTCTGCCGGTTTAGACTATCCTGGAATTGGCCCAGCACACGCTTATTTATACAAAACTGCTAAGGCTGACTACTTCCCAATTACAGATGCGGAAGCGATGAATGCAGGCTTTGAGTGTAGCCGATTAGAAGGAATTATTCCTGCTGTGGAATCTTCTCATGCATTGGCTTATTTGCCAAAACTGAAAGCAAAACCAGAAGAAACAGTTGTGATTAACCTTTCTGGTAGAGGTGATAAAGATATGAAAACTTATATCGAGTGGTTCGGTAGCAAAGATTGATACATGAAGCCAGTTAAAAATATCATATTCGATTTGGGTGGAGTTTTAATGGATTGGAATCCAGAATATCTGTTTAACTCTATGTTCGATGATAAAACCAAAATGCAATGGTTTCTTGAAAATGTATGCAATTCTGAATGGAATGTGCAGCAAGATGCAGGCAGATCATTTTCAGAAGCGGTAGAAATACTCATCGAGAAACACCCAGGATATGAAAAAGAAATAAAGGCATATGATGAGCAGTGGGAAACTACCATAAAAGGTACTTTCCCCGAAGCAGTTGAAGCTTTAGAAAAACTGGCTGAGTCTGGTAAGTATAGAATTTTTGCACTTACCAATTGGTCGGCTGAGAAATTTCCGCTTGTAAGGAACAAATATGCCTTTTATGATCTTTTTGAAGATATACTGGTTTCTGGTGAAGAAAAACTGATTAAACCAGACCCAGCTATTTTCGAACTGGCAATTAGTCGATTTGAAATAGAACCTACTGAAAGCTTATTTATAGATGATAACCTGAAAAATATTGAAGCAGCTCAAAAAATGGGCTTTCAGGTGATTCATTATAATGGCACTGAAGATTTAAATAAATTCCCTGAATATTAATTGTGATATACCTTAACTAACCTATTTGAAGAAATTATGCAGAACGATCCAGAATTAGACGGTAAGTATCTTGGTAAAATCACCAATGATTTTGTTAAAATATCGAATACTTTAAAAGAAGCAGCTTACTTGCTAAGAGCTCGTAAAATTGCCGAATATCCAATATTTCCTATTTCTCAGGATAAAATTGAAGTGGGGCAATTACTTGTTGCTAAAGACGAAACGGACTTAGAACTTGAGTGGAACTACCATTTTTCTTATTTGGATGAATTTATCCAAAGGCAATTGGTAGACGAAGAAAAAATAGATGAATTTAAAGCAGCTTACAAAGACCCAGACGAATTTTGCTGCCTATTTGTAGTCGATAAAGACTTCGTAAACTTCGTATACATTCCCTATCCAGAAGATTAGGAATAAATAAAGCTTATCAAAATTTGCCTCAATCATGCAATTACATGGTGGAGGTATTTTTTTGGTATTTAAAATACTTCTTGACAATTGTCAACGAGATCTGCACTCGGCTGAGAATACATTTGCTACATCACTCAACATCGAAATCGAATGAAAGCAATTGTATATGAAAATTACGGTTCACCAGAAGTACTTAACCTAGTTGAAATGGAAAAACCAGTTCCCAAAGACAATGAAGTTTTAGTTGCCATAAAAGCTTCTACTGCGACAGCTCCCGATGCACAAATGCGAAAAGGAACACCTTATATCGGTAGGTTATACACTGGCATAAATGGTCCTAAAAGAAAAATTCCCGGTTACGAATTTGCAGGCGAAGTGGTAGCAATAGGCAAAAATGTAAAGCAATTTAAAACTGGTGATTTGGTATTTGGAGGCTCAACCACTTTAGGTTGTTATGCTGAATATAAATGCATTGCAGAAGATGATTTGATTTTAAAAATCCCGGCTAAGCTATCTTTTGAAGATGTTGTTCCACTTTCTAATAGCGCAGTTACAGCCTTAAACTTTTTAAAAATCGCTAAGATTAAAACTGGACAGAAAATCTTGATAATTGGTGCATCTGGAGCAGTTGGTTCTTATGCTGTACAAATTGCCAATAATTATGGTGCAGATGTAACCGCAGTTTGTAGTACGCAAAACGTCAGTTGGGTAAAATCTCTGGGTGTAAACAAAGTGATTGATTACAAACAAGGCCCAATTCAACAACAAGTTTACAAGCAAAAATTCGATATCGTTTTTGATGCAGTTGGAAAATATAGCTTTAGCACAAGTAAAAATATGCTTTCAGAAAATGGTTGTTTCTTAACAGTTAACTTGAGTTTTGCACTGTTAGGCAACATGATCTGGACATCTATTTTTAGCAAAAAGAAAGTAATTTTTACTGCTACAGGTGCGGCTTCTGTAGCAAACAAAATACAATTGCTGAAAGAAGTCTTGCTAATGGCTGAAAACGGAAACCTAAAATCAATGATTGATAAAGGCTATTCCATTCAGCAATGTATAGAAGCTCACAAATACGTAGATACTGGCCGCAAATCTGGAAATGTTGTCATCACCATATAAATCTTATAATATCAGCCGGGTTATTTTGCCGCAAGTCTTCTTCTTATTCGGCTGAGCGTTTCGGGTTTAACTCCAATAAAACTGGCTAGCTGATATTGAGGAACCCTTTGCAGAAGATCAGGCCTGTTTTTTAATAGGTTCAGGTAGCGTTGTTCAGCGGAATTTGTAACATATGTAGCTTGCATATCTTGCTGCACTGCAAATTCATGCTGTAAAATATCTATCGAAATACGCTCGAATCGTGGAAAGGCTTCGTACATCGGATTGTATTTTTCTTCATCAGCAACTACCAAAGTACAATCTTCTAAACAGTCGTAAAAGTGATCTGCTGGTATTTTGTGAGTATTACTCTTCAATGAAATAACCCACTGCTCTTCTGTAAAAAAATTAGAAGTTTTCTCCTCTCCTTCTATCATATAAAACTCTCTTACACAGCCTTTTAGAACAAAATAAATCTCTTTGCTAATTTGCCCTTGCTTAAGTAAAACAGTCCCTTTTTTAAACTCCAGAATATTCGCACTATCAGCAATGGCTTGTTTCTCCTCTTGAGTAAGCTCTGCGAATTTCAGAAAATAATTAATCAGTTTATCTTTCAAATCTGAATGCGGCATAGAAGAAGTTTTATTTGATTCAAACAGGTAAGCAAAATAATCAAATACAATGGAGATCAATAATTGATTGATGGGTTTTCGAACTATTGAGTAATCAGAAAACTAGATTTTCTTTTTATTTATCGATACTTTTCACCAAATAAAGTTTTTTGATTTAAGAACTATTACAAACCAACTTGGAGGAAAATATCCTGACGATACATCTTCAAACGCTCTATCTCCGCTCAATTCTTTTAGTCCTAGAAATTGTTTTTCATCAATTAATACTAAGCCTAACAATCTTTGAGAAAAATCTTCTGGTCTAATTAAATGTAATTGGAGATCACTTTTAATTAATTCGTTATTAAATAACTCTATCACATTTTCAGAAGATTTTTGAACATCATCTAATTTAGCAGTATGAATAATAGAGCCATCCTTTTTAGACTTTTTCTGCTTATAATTCTTAAATTCTATTCCTGTTACTTTCACTAATTCTTTAAAGAACTTCTTTCCATCTGCTGATTTCTGATCTAAAATCATTGAATTATTAAAGCTTAAAAATAACTCTCGAGTAGATTTAGAAGAGTTTTGAATATCATACTCATTAGACAATACACCTATAGATTTCAATTTCGCTATATACCTTGAAGCATTTCCATCCAAATTTTGGTGATTGTTATATTGAATAATATATTCC
>PBYL01000331.1 GCA_002729595.1 Thalassovita sp.
AGATTTAGATTTATATGTACAAATTCGTAGTACACTCGATCAGTTGTTAGATATTCTGTCTAACATGAATACCTTCACCACAGAATTCCACCAAAGTGAAGGTTTTGAAACTTTAATTAATACCATTTTAAATCAGATTAAAACTGAAAGTGAATCATCAAAAAATGTTTCATTTGGAGGTAGCGCGAATAAAGTTCAAACTGAATTGATTGAAGGAATAGAAATGGTTTTGGTAGAAGGAGGCTCTTATTATATGGGTTATAAACCTGATCGTGATGGCAGAGATGAAGATATGATTGATGCTAAACCATTGCACAAAGTGAATTTGGATTCTTACTTTATCGGAAAGTTTTTGGTAACTCAAGAACAATGGCAAAATGTGATGGGTAAAAATCCTTCTTATTTTAAAGACTCGGTATATAACCCAGTAGAAAATATTTGCTGGTTTGATAGTATTAAATTTATTGAAGAACTTAATCAAAAAGGAAAATATACATTTAGATTACCAACTGAAGCAGAGTGGGAATTTGCTGCCAGAGGTGGCAACTTTTCAAAAGAAAATAGATTTGCTGGAGATAATGATTTAGAAAAAGTCGCTTGGTACGGCAACAATGCTTCTAAACAATCCCATTCAGTAGGAGGGAAGTTACCCAATGAATTAGGCATATATGATATGTGTGGCAATGTGTGGGAATGGTGTAACGATTGGTACGATGCTGCCTATTATACGCATAGTCCGGAGCTAAATCCCAAAGGGCCGCAAACAGGTAAGTGTAAAGTACTTCGAGGTAGTTCTTGGTACGATTTTAAAAACCTCACTCGAATAGCTATTCGTTACAAGCTCTTTCCCAAGGCAAGGTATTTTGATATTGGTTTGCGTTTAGCTATGGATTACAAAGATAACTAAAGCAAAAGAGGCACTGAGAAGTGCCTCTTTTAATTATTTCAAAAATGATTGAAGAGATTATTTACCTCCTTCATCATTTAATTGAGTTTCGTCTTTTACTACATCACCTTTTGCATCAAGCTCAACAATTTCGTAGCCTAAGCGAGCTAGTTTTGCTTTTAAAGATGCTTTATCTCCAACTACCAGAATATTCATTTTTTCGTATGGAAGATTCTTTTTAGCCAATTTATCAATCTCCTCTTTAGTCATAGACTGTAAGATTTTGTTTTGCTCTTTCACATAATCTTCGTCTAAATCATAATGAACAATTCTTCTTAAGAAACTAGCTTTTTGGTAAGGAGCTTCGTAATCACGAGCATCTCTCTGGCCAATAGATTTTTTCATAAAATCAAGCTCATCTTCAGTAATACCGTCATCCGCATACATTTTAATCTCATTCATAAACTCATAAACAGCACTATCAGATGCAACTGCTTTAATACCTGCACTTGCTGTAAATGGCCCAACATTATCATCTCCGCTGAAGTAAGTACGAGCACCATAAGTCCAGCCTTTATCTTCACGTAGGTTGAGGTTAATACGGCTGTTAAATGCACCACCAAGTGGATAGTTCATTAAATAAGATTTGAAATAATTGCCAGTTGCATCGTAAGGCATGTCTGTCATGTAACCAATTCTTATTTGAGACTGAGGAGCTTGCTCTTTGTCAACCAAATATATTTTAGTTTTGTCAACTGTTTGAGGTGCAGGCAATTCAGGAATAGTTACATCTTTTGCTTTCCAGTTTTTTAAGAAATCTAACATTGGTAAAATTTCTTTTTTAGAAAGGCTTCCAACTATTACTAATTCAGAAATTGATGGAGAATAATATTTATCGTAGAAGCTTTTTACATCATCTAGTGTAATTGCTTGTACAGATTCTTCGATACCAGAAGATGGCACTGAGAAGATGTGCTCATCACCATAAAGTAATCTGCTGTATACTTGGCTTGCAATAGAAGATGGGTCTTTTTGAGAAGACATAATTCCTTCTAATTGCTGTTTTTTCAAGCGCTCAAAATCCTCTTCAGCAAATTTAGGTTTAAAGAGTTTTTCTTCCATCAGTTTCAATGTTGGCTCAAGATTTTTTGAAAGAGCTCTTAAGCTGATCATTGTATAATCGTCGCCTGCATAAATACTGATGCTGCTACCAAGTTTTTCTAGTTCTTCTGCAATTTCTTCTGTCGTAAAGTTTTCAGTAGCTTCATTTAACATAGAAGCAGTAAGCGAAGCAAGGCCTGATTTTTCTGGCATTGCTGCATCAAATATATGACCACCATTAATTGAAAGCTGTAGCGCAACAGTAGGTATCTCAGTAGATTGCGTTCCAATTACTTTAATTCCATTGCTAAAGTCTTCTTTCCAAACTTTTGGTACGTTTACAAGAGGTGCTTTTCCAGCTACTGGTTTTTTGCTTCTGTCAAAAGAGCTTTCAGGTTTAGTATAAGATAAACCACTGTAATCAGTCGTTGGGAATGGATTTTCACCTTCGGTTTGAGGAGTAAAGTTATCTGCTTTAGCAGGTTCTTGATCTTCACTAGCAATTACAGAAGCAATTACTGCATTTTTACCTTTGATGTATTTGTTATAAACTCTAATTACATCTTCTTTGGTTACATTCATGTAACGGCTTAACTCTTCTTGTTGGAAGTTCGGGTTATCCGTCATATACTCATAAGCAGCCAGTTGAGAAACTTTACCGCTTACAGTAGCCAAACCGTTTATTGTTCTTGATTCGTAACGGCTTTTAAATTTTTGAATGTCTTCGTCTTTTACACCATTTTGCTCAAACTCTACTAATGCATCACGCATTTGCTGCTCAAACTCGCTAAGTGATTTACCTGGGAATGGTAAAACAAACATGGTAAATTCTCCAGAAAGCTCATTGCAATTGTGGAATATACTAGCCTGAATAGCTTGTTGGGTTTTTACAAATTTTTGATAGAAGTAAGAGCTACGACCTGTTCCGATAATTTCAGCTAAGCAGTCTAATGCAGGCTCGTCTTCGTGGAATCTAGGTACTGTTGGGAAAGTAAACATGATCGCTGGGAAACGAATGTTATTATCCACATAAGATACATATCTATCTTTATCCAAAGTAGGTAAATCAAGATCCATATCTTCTACTTCTGGACCTCTTGGTATTTCTCCGAAGTATTTTTCTGCTAGCTTGATTACATTTTCAACTTCAACATCACCACCAATAGTAAGCGTAGCATTATTTGGCCCATACCAACGCATAAAGAATTTTTTTAGGTCGGTAACATCTACTCTGTCTAAATCTTCTAATACACCAATGGTTAACCAAGAGTAAGGGTGTCCATAAGGGTATAAAGCACTAGCAGTTATTTCTGACCATCTACCATAAGGTCTGTTGTCGTAGTTTTGTTGTTTTTCGTTTTTTACGGTTGCTCTCTGTACTTCAAATTTTTTCTGAGTTACAGCATCAAGGAAAAAGCCCATACGGTCAGATTCTAACCAAAGCATTGTTTCTAACTGGTTGCTTGGTACAGTTTCGTAATAGTTTGTACGGTCTTTACTTGTTGAGCCGTTTAGTGTACCTCCAGATTCTGTAACAATCTTAAAATGCTCTTCGTCAGCTACGTTATCTGAGCCTTGGAACATCATATGCTCAAAGAAGTGAGCAAAACCTGATTTTTTCAATTCTTCTCTTGCTGATCCTACGTGGTAAGTAACATCAACATGAACCAGTGGGTCTGAGTGATCCTCGTGAATGATAAGGGTGAGCCCATTTTCAAGTTCGTATTTCTCGTAAGGAATTACAATTTCATCTCCTTTCTTTGTAACCTTTTCGATCAGTTTTGTTTGTGCCCAGAGTTGTGTGGATAGCAATACTCCTAGGACGGCGAAATTAAATGGCTTTAGAAACTTCATAAGCTAATTTCAGTTATAAACAGTTTAATACTTTTTTTGTGAATTTACCTATTTGCCCCAGTAACCCCTGCAATTATTTGAGTGCAGGTAAGATAACTTGTTTAAAGGCTTAAAAATCCTAATATCTGGCGTAAATTATTAATTGAAATTGAATTTCGCGAACATTTAACTTTATTTAGGTATTTTTTGATTTTCTATTTATCAGCACTCATCCCTTTTTGAATTTTCATCGCTAATACCGCATGCTGGTCAGCTTTATTATTATTACCCTTAATTCTATACAAGTAAGATAAAAAGCGGTTAGCATCTAGTGCTACTTGGGTAATTTGATCAAAAATACCTGTGTCAAAATGTAGGGCATTATTGTAGGCTTTGTAGGCTTCTTCTTGGTTTTTCATTTTGGTGTAGATATTTCCAAGAAGCAAATAGGCACTTGCTGTATTTATGTGAATGCCTTCGTAAACATCTATATAAAAACTACTTTCTCGCAAAGCATAATTTAGTGCTTCTTCTAAGTTATTGGTTTGGTAATTTGCAAATGCTAGCTTATTCCAAACAGTAGCTTTTAAGTTATTTGTTTTCTCGATTTTATTGAGCGCTCGGTTTAACCAATCTATTTCTTCTTTGTATTGCTTAGTAAGTTCTAATGTGTTGGCAACATTTAAGTAAGCATTAATTTTAGTTTCAATCTCAATAGAATCTCCAGAGTCATACAAATAAGAGGCTTGTTTTTGCAGTATTAGCGCTTTATCGTAATAATTCAGTTCATTATAAATGTTGCTTATTGATGTAAATAATGAAGCCAAAGTAAGCGGATCGTGGTCAGTTGCTAATTCGTATAATTCTAATCCTTTTTCGTAGAAACTAAGGGCATGGTGCATGCTCATTTTTCCGGCAAATGTTCCACCTGTTTGTAAGTATAAGTGAGCTAAATCTTTGGTGGTAATCTCTTCTTTTGCCGACTCTTCTAAATAAGAATTATACCAATAAGCTGAGGTTTCGTAAGCTTCTGTCCAGAAATAAACTCTAGCCAAAAGTAATTTAAAATCTTTCAGTTCTTCGTGATGATCTTCAGGGAGAGACTCATAGACGTCAATTGTTTTATCGGCATAAACTAGCGCACTATCGTAATTCCTATTTTTAAAATGCACCATAGAAATATGCGAATAGATTATGGCATTGTCTTCAATTTTTTGCTTAAATAGTCTTTCTGTGATCTTACTGCCTTTTTCAAGATAAAAAAGTGCCTTATCAACAGAATCAGTTTCAGCATAAGCGATTCCGATTTGTGTGTAAAGTGTGGCTATGTTGTAGTTATCTTCGTTGCCAAGTTGTTTTGTAATAAATTTTCTAGCCTGCTCATAATATGAGATTGCAGCATCAAACTCCTGCATTTGATAATATATCTTCCCAATCTCAATATAGAGTAGCAAGTAATTTTCAGAAAGCATTTCGGGTGGTAACTGAGACCATAAGTCCAAAGCTTGTTGTAAATACCGAATAGCTTGATTAGGCAAAGACCTGAATTGCGCAATCTTTCCTAAAGAGACATATAGTTCTCCAATTTCTGGAAGTGTTTTAGGTAGATGATGTTCTAATACTTCTATTGCTTTTTCTGCATATTGAGATGCCTCATCTAATTGTTGTTTAGATGAAAATAATTCGGCTGCATTACGATAAACATTGGCTAGTGGAATGTCTTTTTTTGTCCAGTATGATTCGTACAATTGGCAAGCAGTATCAGCATATAAAACTGCATTTACAATATCATTTACTTGAATACAGGAGTCGAATTTTAAGAATAAACTTTTTGCCGAAGCTGGGTTTTCTGGAAGGGTAATTTCGTTATCCTGAGCCTTTCCTTTATAATTAGCTAATAATAGCAGTAAAGTTAAGGGAAGGTATATTTGGTTTATGAGTCGTTTGTTAATCTGTAGTTTCATTGCCGGTTAAAACAAATTTAGTTGTGGCATTGGCAGATTTTTGCATCGTTACGATTCTATAAGGTCAGTATCAATAAGCTGATAAACAATCGCTCCATTGTTGGTTACTTGGATATCAAAAATTCCTTTGTCTTGTAGGCTATTTAGAATTTCTTGAGACTTATCTACTGAAATGCCTGATTTCATGCTTAATGATGCAGTTGTTAATCTACCATTAGATTTAGCTGCCAGTTTTATTACTTCGCTGTCGTTAATTTCTTTGCTTTTATGGGTTTGATAAGTTGGTGTATTTATATCAGTATGGTTCTTAAAAGCATCTCTTACATTTTTACAAAGCACAAATTCTTCTTGTAATTTGTCATTCATTCCATATTCAAAAATACCACTCGACATCATAGAGTAAAGCTTAGTTCTGGCTTCTCCTGTAGAAAGATTCAACATACTACTTAATTGAGATACAGTAATTTTACCACTGTTTTTTTCTGCCATTTCTACTACCTGGCGATTCGGAATTTTGCTATCAATTTGCTTTTGCTTGTTTCCAGCAATATATACCATGCTCCCAACACTTCCACCTATTGCCAGAGCAATTGCTATTACAAGAAAAATCATTGCCATAGAGATGATATTTGAAACCTTATAATTGTACTACTATCTAAATTTACACAACAAATCTAATAACTGAAAAAGTAATACTTGTAAGTAATGAGTTTGATAGAACTGTAAATTATTACATTAATGCCTATCTAATTTTAATCTGTATTAACTAAAAATAATTC
Organism: Thalassovita sp.; assembly: GCA_002729595.1. GTDB lineage: Bacteria > Bacteroidota > Bacteroidia > Cytophagales > Flammeovirgaceae > Chondrinema. The sequence continues at coordinate 6,564 of PBYL01000331.1, forward strand.
AGTTTTAAATAAAAAAGCTTACTCCGTAAAAGAGTAAGCTTCTGAATAATATAAGGTTTAAACTATTTTAGTTTTTTATTCTTTTTACCGCATCAAGATCATCTGTTTGATGGATTTGTAAATTTTCAATTTTAATCAGTGGTGCTTGACCAACTGTACAAACTTGAAATGAGTGTAAAGATTTACCTTCTACAGCTGCCAAATAAGTTGTTTCCTCTTCTTGTAATATGGGTTGTTCGTCTTCTTGCCCTCCATTACAATAGAAAGAAGGAGTAAACTGTACAAAAACTTTATAATCGTTTAAGTTTTCAACTCTAATTACAGAGTTTACTGTTTTTGTAATTCTGGAAGCATTATGTAATACAGAAAACACAACATTGTTTTCACGGTAAACCTCTTCCCAATTTTCTTCCTGATTTTGAGCCTGAATATTTCCTGCACTCACACAGAAAATACTTATCATCAACCCAAATAACAGGTATAGTCTTGTTTTCATTTTACTTTCAGTTTAAGTAACTGCCTATATATACGTATTCTGGTTATTAAAGATATTTAGTCTTCTAATGCATTTACCATAAACGTATTTTTGCTTGCTAACCATAACAAGAAAAATAAAATTCCATAAAAAAGGTAGATAAAGTAGTAGTCTTTGGTGTCTTGGAAGCGAGTTTCCTTAATTTCTGCCTTTTCGTATTGGTCAATTACACCAAAAATCTCATCAAGCGCTTGGTTGTTAGTTGCTCTAAAATACCTGCCTTCACCAAGGTCTGCAATCATTCTAAGTGTACTTTCGTCTAATGATTGTTCAATGTAACGCTTTCTACCAAACATATCAGTGCCATAAGGTACTTTACCTTCTTTACCTACACCGATTGTATACATTTTAATGCCTTTATCTTTGGCGATTTTAGCAGCAGTTTCTGGGTCAATAGAACCCGCAGTGTTTTCTCCATCACTTAATAAAATCATTACTTTAGACTTAGCATTAGAATCTTTCATTCGGTTAATGGTAACTCCAATAGCCAACCCAATTGCTGTACCTCCTTTTCTCACCATATTAAAACTAATATCGTCAATAAGTGTATTGAGGAGTTCGTAATCGGTTGTAAGTGGAGAGTAGGAGATAGCTTCACCTGAAAATATTACTAAACCTATTCTATCTTGAAAACGCCCATTAATAAAGTCTTTAGCCACACTTTTAGCTGCTTCTAACCTATTTGGTACAAAGTCTTCAATCTGCATAGACTCTGAGATATCCATTACCAACATGATGTCGATTCCTTCTGTGTATTGCTCTACTTGCTCATTAGTTCTTTGTGGGCGAGAAAGTGCAACTAGCACAAACAAAACAGTCAGTGACAGAAAAGTTGGCGGTATTAGTCTTAATAAAGCGCTATTACTTTTTCTTGCTTTGTCTTCTGGTAATGCGATTTCTAACTTTTGCCTGGTTTGTCTATTGATAAGCCATCTTACCAATAGAAACAAAGGTAATGCTGCTATTAAATAAAGGAATATTGGATTCACCCAGTCGAAACCGGTAAAGGTGCTGGGGAAAAACCACTCAGGGCTAAAAAAATGTTCTATACCTGTATTATCCATTCCTGATATCTTCTACTTTTTGTTGATAGTATCCAGTTGCACTTTTTTCTAAGAACTGAAAATTGTCTTTTATTTTTTCATCGGTCTCACCAGCGTAGATTGCCTTGTCTATTTGTTGTAGCGAGTTATATAATTGGCCATCTTTTAAAGCAACTTTAATTTCTTTGGTGGTATAACTAGCTAAAGGCACATTTATAAGATGTCCAGAATAATGTTTCCACAGAGAAAGTGCTTTTTCAATATTTGTAGTTTCTTGTAAGTTGGTAGTAAGATTACCAAAGTCAGCATAAAAACTATCGTACTGCTTTTTAAGCTTCTTCAATTTATAAGCTCTTCTTATTTGCTTACCAAAAATTAGAAAAGCGATTATTGCAAGCCCAAGCAAGGTTCCCAAACCTATTAGCAAATAAGGATAATTAAACTGCCTATTTACCAACAACATATTAGTGTTAGTAAGTAGCGGAACTGAGTCTGGTAATGCATCTAGTGTTGCCACTAGTACAATGCTATCTTCTAATGTATTAATAACATGTTCCTTTTCAGACTCTTGAATGTAAACAGGAATAGAGATTCGCTGTATTTCGTCAAGCTCAAAAGAAGTTAATGTATAAACTACGCTATCTATACTTTGTCCTTCAATAGTCTTTGTCGGGAAATATTTCTTATCGAGAAACTCAAAAGGTGTAAAATCATAAGTCGAATCAGGAAATAATACTTCAAGAGCAGGGTCATGTTTGTAGGTTAGTACATACTCTACTGGTTCTCCTAACTTAATACTGTCACCAACAAATTTACCTAATGGGGTACTTTCTTGAGCTAAAGCATCAAAACTAAATTGAATGGCAATTATAAGAGACAGTATTTTAAGGATAGTTCTCATGTTCAAGTTAAATTCCCTTTTTATCTGGTAAAGATAAATCCTAATCAATAAATTATTTTCTGTAATTATTTCTGATTTTAAATAATTTAATCAGTTTAGGCACATAATCCTCATTTGTATTTACATAGAGATAGTTTGCATTATTCCTCTTACACATTTTTTGTAGACTCTCTTTGCTTTCTTTGTAGTAATGATCAATTCTTTTTCTAAACATTTTAGAAGAAGTATTTACCCAAACAGTTTTACCCGTTTCTTTATCGTGCAGAGGAATAATTCCAACATTTGGGAAAGATGTTTCTCTATCATCTGCTACGTGAATCGCGATGAGATCGTGTTTACGGGCTATGGCTTTTAGGTTTCGTTCGTAATCATCGTCTAGAAAATCTGAAATAATTACAAACATGCTTTTCCTTCTAATAGTAGAAAGCGCCATAAGCATAGCTTTATTAAGATTGGTACGTGTAGATGTAGGTACAAGCCTAAAAATAGTATTTATAATTTCGTAGGCATGCTTCGGCCCTTTATCTGGTTTTATAAATTTTTCTTTCTTATCACTAAAACATAACAAACCGACAGATGAAGCTTCTTTCACTGCTGAAAGGCTTAATACACCACAAATTTCTTTACTTACATCTATCTTTTTTTGATGTTCTTTGCCAATGTCTTGAGAAGCACTTACATCGAGGATAAAGAAAATATTTTGTTCCTTTTCTTCTTTAAAAGTTTTTATAAAAGTGCCATGCCCTTTGGCAGATGCATGCCAGTCTATATGCCTAATATCATCACCGTATTGATAAGAGCGGACATCATCAAACTCAAGCCCTGAACCCTTAAATACAGAATGATAGTCTCCCTGCATTTGAGAATTAATAGCTTTACGAATCCTGATTTCGTAGTTCTGTAGCTTTTTTATTAACTGTTTGATTTCTTCCATAAAAAAATATCAAAAAAATTTCAGGCAAGTAAGTACTTAAGCGAATCAAAAATCCTGATAATTATAAGCAGAATTTTTTTTTTAACAGTATTTAACGCACTGAATCAGCTTGTTTTTATGTTCCAAGTAGTTGATCTGATATGTCAGATGCTCAAAGTTAGTAGCTTTGCCTGATTTTTTTGAGAATAATGGATAATTTTGAATTATGAAAGCAATACTGTTATCGACGGTTCTGGTCTTTTTTTTATGGTCTTGTTCTAAAAACAAAAGTGAAGATGCGCCAGAAGGGATTTTGCCTAAGGGTGAAATGATTAATATTTTAGTTGATTTACATCTGGCAGAATCGAAGGTAAGTGAAAGGAAGGAGAGTGTTTCTGATAAAGTCGCTCTTTTTAATGCTTATGCTAGCCATATTTACGAACAGCATAACACAGACAGTACACAGTACAAGAATAGCCACGACTATTATATGCAGAGTTTGGATGATATGAAGGAGATATATGGTACTGTTACAGATAGTCTGCAATCATTGCGAGACGAATTTGAAAAGAACGATAGAAAACAGCCTAAAAAGAACGAGAAGCCTAATAGTAAGATCAAAAAAAGCTAAAATGAATAAGCCGAAGGAAATAAACTTGCCGGAAAGTTTTACAATCCGGATGAAAGAGACATTGGGTAGTGAATTTGATGAATTTCTGGAGGCATTAAGTGATCAACCTCCTGTTTCAGTGAGGTATAATCCACATAAGTACGTGGTTAAAGATAGCCAAAATGAAACAGTGCCGTGGTGTAGAAATGGTTTTTATCTGGAATCTCGACCAGAGTTTTACAAAGATCCATTAATATTTGCAGGTGCTTACTACGTACAAGAAGCATCTTCAATGTTTGTTGACAAGGCACTAGAAACATATCTACCAAAGAACGAGCCTGTAAAAGTACTTGATCTATGTGCTGCTCCTGGTGGTAAAAGTACTTTAATAAATTCTGCAATTAGTAGTGATAGTTTACTGCTCTCAAACGAAATCGTATCTAAAAGAGCAATTCCACTTGTAGAGAATTTAATGCGTTGGGGAACCCCCAATGTATTGGTAGCAAATAATAATCCTCAGGATTTAGAAATTCTTACCGAGTTTTTTGATGTAATCTTAGTAGATGCTCCATGTTCGGGAGAGGGCATGTTTAGAAAAGATCGGAAAGTAATTAATTTATGGGGAGATAACCTGCCCCAAGCCTGTGCGCAACGCCAAGATCAAATATTGGAGAGCGTAGATAAAATGTTGAAGCCCGGAGGATTGCTGATTTATAGTACGTGTACTTTTTCTCCAGAAGAAAATGAAGAACAAGTAAGAAACTTGGTAAACTCAGAAGAGTATGAGTCTTTACAACTTCCTATTAAACAAGATTGGGGAATAACTGAATTAGTCGAAAGTACAGCTAATGATGCTAAAACTTATTGTTATAGATTCTATCCACATAAAACTAAGGGTGAAGGCTTTTTCTTGTCTTGCTTAAGAAAGGTAGACGATGGATATGCAAATAGCAAAATCAAGCTTTCTAAAAAAGCTGTTAACTCATTTAAATCAGTTCCTAAAAAATACCTTGATATTATTGAGAAATGGGTGAAGAACCCAGATAGTTTAACTTTCATCCAACAAGAAGATGAACTAGTGTATGCATTCCCCAAAGCATTACTGGCCGATCTTAAGCTAATAGATAAAGCATTAAACTTAAGGATGAAAGGAGTGGAACTGGGCAAGCTCAGAAATAATAAATTTATTCCTTCACACCATCTAGCTGTTAGTCAAATCCTATCCGATAAAATTCCAGTGATCGAGCTTGATTATGAACAAGCTGTGTATTATCTCAAAAAGCAAGAAATAGAAATAAACAATTCTGCTATTAAAGGTTGGGCTGTAGTTTCTTATGCTGGTGTAAACTTGGGTTGGATTAAGGTACTTCCTAACAGAGTAAATAATTATTATCCTATTGATTTACGCATCAGAAAAGACTTTGAGATAGAGTAAAATCCC
>PBYL01000332.1 GCA_002729595.1 Thalassovita sp.
CTGGCTCTACAGCTTCACCTTTTTTCTTCTTCTTTTTCTCTTTTTTCTTTTTCTTACGCTACCTACATATTCGGTAAAGCTATCTTCATTGTCTTCTGGCTCTACAGCTTCACCTTTTTTCTTCTTCTTTTTCTCTTTTTTCTTTTTCTTACGCTTTTTCTTTTTGCCCTTCTTACCATTTTCCTCCAAGTCTTCCTCTACATTCTCACTTGCAAGTGAATCTCCTGCATTTTGATTTTCAACAGCCATTGAGTCGGTTTGCGCATTGGTAGAATCTGGGCTACCAAACTCCATTTCGTAATACCACTGATCGGCATTTTTAGGAGGTTCTTTTTTCTGCACTAATTGATGTGTAGAATCATCTTCTACTTCTTCAACCTTAAATGGTCTTGGGTTTTTAGCACTAACCACTTTCGGATAGTTAGCATTTCTTCGTTTCTTTTGGCTAGAAAAAATGTTCGTGAAAAAATTAGATTTTTTAACTATACCATTTTTATTTCTTACAGTACTTTGCATTAGTTTACTTTCCACTGGTTCTTCACCATTGGCAAATACAAGCAAACCATAACTATTTTTAAAAGTATCTTCTTTTGCAAGGGCTAATGTATCTTCATCGAAACTTGGGGCTAAAAAAGTATCATCTGCATATACATCTTCAGAAGATTCATCTGCACTCTCTCCTTCTCCTTCAGGTTTAAAATAAGCAAAAAACTGATTGGGTGCTCCTCGTTGTGGTTGGAAACTACTCAAATAGGCAGGGCATACTTTTCTTGTACACGACGACTGTAAAGCTCCAAGTAACAATAAAAAAGAAAAGATATATAATTGAGATTTTTTCATTAATGTGGCCCCACCAATTTCTAAGAATCTACTTAACAGAATTTTATAATAAAAAGTGCTATTTTAAGCGATATCGTGCTCTCTAGTTAATGTTTTCATCGAATAACTACATTGAATTAAATCCATTACTACATTATAAAGAACTGTTTATTTAGTGATAGGTTGGAATACTTGGAATCGAGTTGTTAAAGCTTTATAAGTTGTTGTGTTTTAATTATATGTTACAACCCCAAAATGTGTGGCTTATTGCCACAAGTGGCAGCTTCTTGGATTAATTCGAACTGATTGTTTAATAAAAGCCCTATTAGAATTAAAAACAAATTTATATATATAATTTTCAATGTTAAACTTCTAGAAAAAAGTACACAGCTTAATAAGCTAATTTTGTTAATTATAATTAGTTACTTATTAAAAAAAATACGGCTCACATACCCATAACAAAATATATTGGTCTGATTTCTGATAAGTTAATGATTGTTAACTCGTTATCAAAAAGATACTATACTAACTTCAAAATCTTCACCTACCAAAAAAATAATTACATATTGAGAAAATGATTACAGGTTACAAGTTAAATGGAGTAATACTCAGGCAAATAAGTATATTAGTTTTCTTTTGCCTGTCATTATCATTTTTACCGGTAAAAGCTCAAAGAATGCTTATCGGCTTTAAAGGAGGAGCCAACTTTACACAGGCTTCAGTTACAGAACATTTTTCAGCATTCCAATACACACAAGTTCCAGAAGAAGACCAAACACAAAAAGAATACGCCAGCATATTTAAGAATTCAGCTGGTACCCAATTCGGAATTGTCGCTTCTTTTGAGTTCAATAATGTATTTGGATTAAGCTTTGAGCCATCTTACGCACAATATCGCTTTGGTTATAACAATCAATATAAGTGGGAATCTTCTGAAGTGCTAGAAGAAACTTTTGAAGTAGCCTACGACCACCAACATAAAATTAATTACATAGAGTTACCTCTATTTTTAAAATTCTCTGCCGGGTCTGGCAAAATAGCCCCATATGTACAAGCTGGTGGTTTTATTAACATTATGCATAATGCCTCTAAATCTACTTCCGCAGAAATAATTGATGAAGCAGGTGGCAGTATGGAAGAACTCACAGGTGATAACAATGATGTAGGTATAGACAATCTCTTAAATAAATACTACTACGGATTAGCCGGTAGTGCTGGTATCGCTTTTAACTTGCCATATGTTAGAATCGGACTAGATGTTAGTTACAGACAAGGTTTTAGCAACATCACCGATGAAAACGCTCGCTATACAGATGTGAGATCATCCAACATCTCATTTGATGTGTTAGACGATATTCAACTTAACAATATGCAATTTTCATTAGTACTCCATTTTCCGGTAAACTTTAGCATGGGAGCAACCGGACAAGGCAAGAAAAACACTCGCTACGTAGTACCTTATGATATGCGCAGATTTAAAGACGAAGGCAAAAGAGGTCGTCGCAGAAACTAATCACTTATTTACATTCCCGTTCCATTATATAAGAATTTACAAATACAATGAGATCTCTGATTTGCAGACTAATACAAGCAACACTAATAATCAGCCTGTTTGTTTCTTGTTCTGATGATGCTGAAGAAGTAAGCCCCGAAAACCGCTTTATAAGAGTTTATAACGATGCTGATTTTTCTGCAACTTTTTATGCACTAGATGTAAAGCAAACTGCAGATAATGGCTATTTAATTTTAGGCCAAACTAGAATATCAGAATCAGACTTTGGAGTTGCTTATTTACTCAAAACTGATTCAGAAGGAAATGTAATTTGGGAATATAAAGCTGATGATACTACTATAAACCCTGCTCCTTCACTCATGGAAATTGGAGGTAAATATTATTTTATATGTGGAGTTAATGGCATCTTAATGGAAATTAATGAAACTGAAGGTACTGCACTTCCCTCTAAAGTAATTCCAGGTATTACATATCCTCTTCATGCATCTACGACTCCAGATGGTGGAATAATTATTTTATCATATAATCAGGAGAATAACTCCACTGTGATATCAAAACTAAATAGTGGACTTGCTGTATCATGGCAATCTGAATATGTTATACAGGAAGAAAACTCTGATGAGCCAATTTTTGATCATTTAATAAATACAGAAAAAAGACTTCCATTTTTTACAGGCAGTTTAGAAGAAGGAGGGTACTACTTTAATGGCTTAAGCAATTTTACAATTTCTCTCATTTTTGTCGACCCTAGTGGTAATCAAATAGGATTGATGAATGGCTACCAAATGGATGGTGCTGTTAGCTCAATAGCCCATATCCAAGGTTCACAGTTTGCTGTATCAAGATTTACTTTCGGCACAAATTACATCTTACCTACTGTTGAAATCAATATTAATGAAATTAGCAATAGTGAAGAATTAGATGGAAACATATCTTCAGAACTAGCCTATAATGCAGATGTGCGCATTATCAAAAAAACAGTAAATGAAAAAAATGTGATCATCTATGCAGCTAACACAAAAAGCAATCAAGTTGTATTATATGCATATGACGAAGAAACTGGCGAGTTACTAGGCTCACACCACCTTGGTTTCTCAGAAGGCTTTGAAGTTGCTTCTTTAATTGATACAGAAGATGAAGGCCTTGCTGTGCTATGTACGACTAATATGGCAGGCAGATTTAATAGAATTTCCCTTTTCAAGATATCTAAAGGTGATGTATCTAGTCTCTGCGGAGAATAGTATTAATCTAATATTAACCTTTTATATTATCCTTTACAAAGTCGAGAATATTTTATGAATATATCATTATAAAATGCAATTATTTATTAAAATAATTGTAAGAATCAGCGTTTTTTATTAAAATTATAATGAAATAATTACGTCACTTAATTTTATAATATAATGAACGGTGATTTTCTTTCAATGTCTCCCAGCCAAGCTTACGAGCGTATCAGTAATTTAAATGCAAAAAAAGAATATGAGAAGTTGACTGACGAGGAAATAGATGAATTAGATGAACTCACAGATCAATTTTCTGACACAGCCTTCGACTTCGACGGTATAGATTATTAAAAACTTAAAAAGCGGCCCTTTTTAAGTTTTTTCTTTTTTAGAAGGAATTTGCAAAAATTCCTTCTGAATTTCTTGATATTTATTTACTTTGCACTATATTTTTAGTGTTAATGGTGATATTTGACTCTCCTCTAAAAGATTCCCGCTATCTATATATCACCATTTCGAATAAAAAAATCAGCATGAACACATTGCAAAGCAGTGATGCTCATTAAAATTTTATGTATGAAAAAATCTAGGAAAAAAAACAAAACAACAAAAAGTAAAGCACCCAAAAACGCTAATTTAAAATTACTGAAAGAGTCAGTATTACAATTCTTAAACTCCTCTCCTCAAGAAAGTTATTCTTTTAAAAAGTTATGCCAGCACCTGAGTGTAAAAAAACAAAGAATGAAAACAGAGTTAGGTGCAGTGCTAGATCAGTTAGCAGAAAATCAACAAATAGCACAAAACAGAGATGGTAGGTATCAATCTGTAGGTATTGATGCAGCGAAAAATGAACTTACAGGTACAGTAGATTTTGTAAATCCGGCATTTGCTTACATCGTGCTGGAAGACAGAGACGATATAAGAATAAATGCAGATAAACTCAATGGAGCCTTACACGGCGACACTGTTACCATTATACTTTACAAAAACCCGCGAAGGGGAAAGATAGAAGCTAAAGTTGTTGAAATTGTAAAGCGTAAAACGAATGAGTTTGCAGGACATATTGAAATATCGAAACATTTTGCATTTGTGGTTTCTAATAGCCGAAAAATGCATACAGATATTTATGTAAGCCCTGAAGATTATAACGGAGCTCAAAATCTCGACAAAGTAATTGTAGAAGTAAAAGAATGGGCTAAAAATGATAACAGTCCAGTTGGTGTTGTAAAAAAAGTATTAGGCAAAGCAGGTGAAAACGATACCGAGATTCATGCAATTATGTTTGAGTATGGTTTGCCTTTCGAATTTCCAGAAAAAGTAGAAGCAGAAGCCAATTACATTTCTGATAAAATCACCAAGAAAGAGATTGCTAAAAGAAGAGATTTTAGAGATATACTCACCTTTACTATTGACCCAGAAGATGCCAAAGACTTTGATGATGCGCTATCTATCAAACAATTAGAAAATGGACTTTGGGAAGTAGGTGTACATATTGCAGACGTAACACATTATGTAAAACCGGGAAGCGAAATAGAAAAAGAAGGTTACAAAAGAGCCACTTCTGTTTATTTGGTTGATAGAACAATTCCTATGCTTCCAGAAAGGCTCTCCAATGGTTTGTGTTCTTTAAGGCCGCAAGAAGAAAAGCTTACTTTTTCAGCTGTATTCATTTTAGATAATGAAGCAAATATTAAAGAAGAGTGGTTTGGCAGAACAGTTATTTATTCTGACCATAGGTTTACTTACGAAGATGCTCAGCAAACACTAGAAACTGGCGAAGGCAAGTTTGCAGAAGAAGTTGGCATCTTAAATAATCTGGCAAAAAAGCTTAAAGAAAAACGCTTTCAACATGGTGCTATCGCTTTCGAATCTGTCGAACTTAAATTTAAACTAGACGAAAACGGAAAACCACTAGGTCTTTTCCCGAAAGTAAGAAAAGATGCACATAAACTGGTTGAAGAGTTTATGCTCTTGGCTAATAAGCGAGTAGCTGAATATGTTTATAACCTCAAAAAAGATAATAAACATAATACGATGGTTTATCGGGTTCACGAAGATCCAGATCCCGAAAAAATATTGAAGCTAGCAGAGTTTGTTAAAAGATTTGGATATAAAATCTCTTTAGAAAAAAATAAACTATCGGGTTCATTAAACAATCTTTCTGAAGAAGTAGAAGGCAGACCAGAACAAAATGTGATTCAATCTCAGGCAATTAGAGCTATGTCTAAAGCCAGATACACAACAACCGAAATTGGTCACTACGGGCTTGCTTTTAAACATTATTCTCACTTTACCTCACCAATTAGAAGGTATCCTGATATGATGGCGCATCGCCTACTCCAACATTATCTCGATGGTGAAAGTAGTCCAGATAAAGCTCCATATGAAGAAAAGTGTAAGCATTCTTCTGAAAGAGAAAAAGTTGCTGTAGAAGCTGAAAGAGCATCTATTAAATACAAGCAAGTTGAGTTTATGGAGCAATACCTCCACAAAGAGTTTGATGGTGTAATATCAGGCACAACCGAATGGGGTATTTATGTAGAAATGGATGAAACTAAATGTGAAGGCATGATTCGCTTAGCTGATATGAAAGACGACTTCTACAGTTATGATGAAAAAAATCAATGTGTTGTTGGCAAGCGATTCAATGAAAAATTTATGATTGGAGATAAAGTAAGAGTGAGAGTAAAAGGAACAAATCTCGAAAAACGTACCATTGATTTAGAAATGAAATGATGTTGACTCTTGAAGTCAATTAAGATTCTACCGCACAGTGATTCCTGCAAAATTTGGCTAAAACAGCCAATTTTTGTTGACTAAAATCACACCTCCAACTGATCGGTATCATGTATGAGCAATGAGGCAGTAACTACATTTGAACTGTCATTAACTCCTTCAGTAAGAAGGTTAATTTAAACCTCGCTAACCATGATACCTTTAATAAATCTTTTAGGAATGCCAGGGGTTGCAGCGGTTTTTATAGCACTCTTTTTAGGTACTATATTATTGTTTCGCTACATTATAAAAAAACAAGGACAAACTGCCTTAGTTTCTCCCCCTGAAAACAGTTTTTTAATTAAAAAATACCCTGGTGCTGATGCCAGCCAGTACAAGGGAATCATATACAGAATAGGATTAATATTCTCTTTAGCGCTGGTACTTATAATTTTCGAATTTCCAGATTACGACGAAGTTACTTTGGTGCAACTCAGTAGTGACAGAGATGTAATTGAAGAAATGCAAGAAATACCATTAACAGAGCAAAAACCACCTCCACCACCAAAAATTAAAGCTCCTGAGATTGTTGCAGTTGAAGACGAAGTGGAAATTCAAGAAGAGATAGAAATCGACTTGGATATGGAAGTAAACGAAGAGACAATCGTAGAAGAGGTTGAATATGCAGTTGAAGAGGAGGAAGAAGAAGAAGTTGTTGAAGAAATATTTGAAATTGTAGAAGAGCCTGCAGAACCAGAAGGTGGTTACAAAGAGTTCTACGCTTATGTTTCTAAAAACATGAAGTATCCAAGAAGAGCAATGGATATAGGAGTTTCAGGTAAAGTTTATGTGCAGTTTATTGTAGACAAAGACGGTACAATTACTAATGCGAATGTTGTAAGAGGAATTGGTTATGGATGTGATGAAGCTGCAGTAAATGTACTAATGGGTGCTCCAAAATGGAAACCAGGTAAACAAAGAGGTAGACCTGTAAAACAAAGAATGATTATGCCAATCGTATTTAAACTTTCTGATATATAAGAGATTATTTAGGATGAAATTAAAAACCGCAGTAGGAACTAACTCCACTGCGGTTTTTATTTTTTATATCAAAAAAAATCAACTATTCGATTCTTCTAATTTTAGCTCCTAAGGCTCTTAATCTTTCATCTATATTTTGATAACCTCTATCAATTTGCTCACCATTGTAAATGGTACTAATTCCATTAGCAGATAGTGCCGCAATTAATAGAGAAACCCCAGCTCTAATATCTGGCGAGGTCATTTTAATTCCTTTAAGGGCGACTTGTTTATCAAGACCAATTACTGTTGCTCTATGCGGATCGCATAAAATAATCTGCGCACCCATATCAATCAGTTTATCCACAAAGAATAACCTACTCTCAAACATCTTTTGGTGCACAAGTACTGTTCCTCTTGCCTGAGTGGCTACTACTAAAACAATACTTAGCAAATCTGGTGTAAACAATGGCCAAGGTCCATCGGCAACAGTTAGCATAGAACCATCAATAAACCTATCTATCTCATAGCTATCTTGCGCAGGAATGTAGATATCATCATCTCTAAATTCCATTTTAATTCCTAATCGTTGGAATACTCCTGGAATTAAACCTAACTGATCAATACGAACATTTTTAATGGTAATTTCAGAAGCGGTCATCGCTGCCATACCAATAAAACTACCTACCTCAATCATATCTGGCAGCATGGTATGTGTAGTACCACCTAACTGCTCTACTCCCTCAATATTTATCAAATTAGAACCAGCACCCGAGATATTAGCTCCCATTCTATTCAGCATTTTACAAAGCTGTTGAATATATGGTTCACAAGCGGCATTATAAATTGTGGTTTTACCTTTAGCCATTACAGCCGCCATAATGATATTGGCTGTACCTGTTACTGAAGGCTCATCTAACAAGATATATTTACCTTTTAGGTTGTGTGCATCAATATTATAAAAATGATTATCTGAATCGAAACTGAAACGAGCACCCAGCTTCTCAAAGCCTAAAAAGTGTGTATCAAGTCTTCTTCTACCAATCTTATCGCCACCGGGTCTAGGTATTTTTGCTTGACCAAACCTAGCTAACAATGGCCCTAGAATCATGATAGAACCTCTTAAAGAAGCCGCTTGCTTTTCGAACTCTGGTGTTTCCAGATAATGTATATCAATATCTTTAGCTATAAATTCACATGTTCCGGGTCCCAGTTTATTTACTGTTACTCCTATCGATTTCAGTAAATCTATCAGCTTGTTTACATCCCTTATATTAGGAATGTTGTTTATAGTTATCTTTTCTTCAGTAAGTAATACTGCACAAAGTATCTGAAGTGATTCGTTTTTAGCTCCTTGTGGGGTTATCTCTCCCTTAAGCGCATGTCCTCCTTCTACCTCAAATACTATTTTTCCGTTTTCCATGTAGTCTATTTTAATTTATGATTGGAACTTAGGCAAAATTATAATTAAAAAAAACAAACCTTTGTTTAATGGCAGTATAGTTTACTGATTGTTGATAAGTACTTAATTTTTAAGAATAGTAAACTCTACCCTACGGTTTAACTGTTTACCGTCTTCAGTGTTATTATCTGCTACTGGATTACTCTCTCCAAAACCCTTACTGCTGATTCTAGATTTATGTATTCCATTATCAATTAAGTATTGCATTACTGATGCTGCTCTATTTTCAGAAAGTTTCTGATTGCTATCATCTGAGCCAACAGCATCTGTATGTCCTGAAATTAAGATTTCCATTTGATCATTCTCTTGCATCAACTTAATCACCTTGTTAAGCTCAGAAAAAGAAGTTTCCATTAACTCAGCTTTCGCATTCTCAAAAAAGATATTATTCAACCTCACAGTAGTTCCAATTTCTAAAGGCATTAATATTAAGTCTTTGGTAATCTCTTTGTAAGAGTCCATTGCCGATAAA
>PBYL01000333.1 GCA_002729595.1 Thalassovita sp.
AACCATTTGTCTTAACATACTTCTGCCACAAGAGTTCCTCATGCGCTCCTGCAAGGACTTGGGACGAAGTATTCCGTGATTTTTTGAAATAGCACTATTTTAAGATAGATTTTTTATTTGTTTAGAATAATTTTTGACTTCGTTTTAGCATAAAATTTTACTTAGTAAATAGTTTACGATGTAAAGTTTCAACTTAGCCAAAAAAACAAAACAAATGAACATTAATTATTCTGTAAAACAGATGGGTAAAAAACACCCATTGATCGGAAAAAATACTATCGAAATAGAAGATATAGGTCTGCAACCTACACTAAAAAAGCTGATAGAGGCAGTTGTAACACAGCAAGTAGAAGCCTTTAATGCACGTAAGTCTGAGAAAAATCTCATCAAATACCTCCAAAAGTCTGAGATTGATACACAAAAAGAATCTGGAAAAATTGGCTTTAACGATAGCTACAACGATACCAAAGCAGATGTAAACGCTGCGATTGACAATGCTTTATTGGCTTTTGAAGATGGAATCTACTGCGTATTTGTAGACGAAGAGCAAGTAGAAAAGCTAGAAGAGCAGATTCAAATTACTGAAAGTAGCACACTGTATTTTATAAGGCTAACCTTTTTGGCAGGTAGCATTTGGTAATGCTTTAAAGCCAACATACTTATTTAACCTATTTAAAAACTTATCGACCAGAAAAAAATATTAAAATGGAATTTCAAGAATTTATTAAGTCTAAAAAGATAGAGAAAAAGCCTGAAACGCTCCACAACAAATTCTACGAAACCTATTCAAACGAATCGCTAAAAGGTACCGATCAATGGCATGTGGCGGCTTTGGGTTTAATGTTCTTAAATGCTTATCCCGATTATAGAAGCTCTAAAAACAACGATTATTACTACTACCATGAAACTGTAAATTTTGAGTCTGACAGGCTGAATGCTTTTTTGGAATATGGTAGCATAGAAGACTTTTGGAGTGAAAAAAACTTTCCTGTTTTGGAGGCAATGTTCGGCGAAGAAATGGCTCCATTTGTTAAAAAAGCTTGGGATTATATTCCAACTTTGCCATATCAAGAAGGTTACTATCGCAGGTCTTTTAGAAGCTCAAATCATGCGAGAACCTATTTTACAAAGCAGTTAAATTTTATTATTCAGTTAAATCTGACTTTGTTTTACGATTTTACTCTTGAAGAATACATCATTCATCATAATGAAATATTTCCTTATAATAATAATTTTGCTTTTGTACTAGCTTCATTGGTAGATGAGAAGCACGATAAGTTGTATCCTCTAATGGTGGATATAGTATATAATCGCCATGAAACTGCCAAGGTGAGCAGACCAATTATTAAAGCATTTCTATTAAGTAATAACTCAGAAGCATGGAAGGCAATTGAAGATTTGTTGATCTCTGCGCAAAGACAAGAAGGCTTGAGGCAAAGCATATTGGAGCAGTTAGACGAAACTTCTTTAGGCGCGCTCATCCATTTTATAAAAGTAATTTTAGATAATAACCTCACTCGTTTTTCTTCAGTGGTAAGAGCTGTTGATACTTGGGCAGGTTTAGCTTGGGAAGGAGAAAAGCAGAGCACGGTTAAACGCTTTTTAGAAATTGCTTACCACCATCTGGCACACCCAGAAGATTTAGAGAAAGTAAAAGACAGTAAAGACAATGCTGAACTTTATATGGCACTTTGGGCGCAAGGTGTAAGAGATGTAAATGGATGTATGCCTGTTTTAGATCATTTGATCACTAAAGGAACAATTGAAAAGCGCAGTCTGGCTTTTTATTTTATTTGCGAAATGGGGCTTGCTCATATTAGCATTTCAACAGCCATATACATTGTAAATCATTACATAAATGATGATAAAGGTTTACTGATGTTTTATTGGTTGATTACGCTTACCCACAATGCAAGAAGTAATTCGAAAGCTATAATTAAGAACAACAATGTTAAAAATATTCTTTTTGAAATAATTGAAAGATTGGCTCCAGAGATTCCTAAAACAGGTAAAACTTTTAATGGTAAACTATTTAGCTGGACATCTTTTAAGCTCACTAAGGAGAATGCATATAGTTTGGTAATCGACATGGCAGATGCTGAATCAACCGAAGATTTAGAAATGTTGATTAGGCTTTTTAAGGATATGAATTCTTACCAAAGAGAGCGAGTAGCAAGACTCATTCTGCCTCAATTTTATAGTTATGGCTATAATAAGAAGAAAATCGCCGATGATTTTGTGTTGGGTAAATTCGAAAGAGATTTTGCTTTGAGTGTACTCCGAGATCGTTCAGCCGGTATTAAATCAGCGGCAATTAATGCTTTGGAATATGCAGAGCTTACAAGTGAAGAATTGGCAGGTTTCGAAGATATGCTGAAAAGTAAAAGTGCAGATACTCGTAAAAGCATTATCAATTTTATCTTAAAGAAAGAATTACCAATTGTAAAAAATTCTGTTGAAAAATTGATTGTAGCCGGAAATCAGGAACAGAGACTTTCTGGTTTAGATATGTTGAATCAATTGCATAAAAAAGAAGAACTTCGAACTTGGACATCGCAAAAAGCCAATGACTTTATTGAGTTAAGAGAGCCTAGTGCGAAAGAAAAAATACTGATAGATAATCTCTTAAAAGACGATTCTATTCTAAGTAAGTACACTGCAAAAAATGGTTATGGGCTGTACGATCCGGCAAGAATTATTATGATGCAAAGACCGGAGCAACCTATCGAAGGCAAATACACGGAGAAGTTTTTTAAGAATAATTTTGGATTGAGTGTGTCGGTTGAAAAACTGAATGAAGCACTAAATAAGCTAGCTCAATTAATAGAACAAAATCAGGATTACGAATACACAGTAACTTATTGGGATAATTCTCAAAATACAGTTTTACTAGGAAACTATTTCTCTAGCATTAAAAGAGAGAAAGAGGAGATGACAGCAGAAGAAAGATTCAATAATTATCCTCTACCAGAAGTCTGGAAAGGTTGGATGCTCGAATCTAATTTAACAGCTCAAGACTTATTTATAGTTAACCTTTTTAGGAATTTAAACAGTAGATATTCATACTATGACAGAGAGACTAAGTATGATTTTCCTAAGACGATAGCTTATTTAGATCAACTGTTTTTTAATCCTGAAATTCCTGTTGGTAAGAATAAGTACAATGCGCCAATTCATAACATACTGGCAAACCTGATGTTGGTTTTTCCTTTTGAAGATGAGCGATTATACATAGAAAATCTGCTAAAAACGATTTTGGCGAATATTCCATCAGATGAACTTAACGAAGTAAGAACTTGCAAAGACAGATGGTCTAATAATATGTGTACTTGGAGAGATTTGCCAATCATATCACAGTTAATGAAGCGATATGCAGGATTCGCCACTAAGATGGACGATTTAGAATTTGCAAGATATTGGGCAGTTGAGAGTTGGCAAATTAATACATTACCAGATCAATTTTCAGTTGAAAGTTATCATCCATCACTTTATACTTATGCAAGAGCCTATTCATTAGAACTTATTTATCAAGATGAGTTACTAAACAGATTGATGCATGCTAATACGATTAGTAATCTTACCTCAGAAAATAGGAATTACAGAAGAAATGAAGATAAAAAGTATTTTAAGGATTTTTCATTTATTCAAGACTTATTAAAAAGGTGCACAACAAGATTGTTGGAAGTGGAATTGGTAAGAGGTGATTCTCCAACTTCGGTAACTAATTTGGCTCAAAGCATTGGTAAAATTGAGGGGATAGACTATTTAATTAAAATTTTACAAGGTCTAGGAAAAGACAAACTCAATCGTGGTTATGTGTCTTATTACGGTAGCAATCTGCTTAATAAACAAGAAATTTTAAGCAAGTATCTAAAAGGATGTTTTCCGTTACCAAACGAGACTCAAGAAGATTTTTACAAGAAAATAAAAGCGGCTAAGATCGAAGATAAAAGATTGGTTGAAGCTGCAATGTATGCTCCACAATGGCTTACTTTTGCAACGGAATATTTAGGTTGGAAAGGGCTTGCTAGTGCTGTTTGGTGGTTACATGCGCATGCAAACCAAAGACACGATTCCGAAACAGAAACAGAAATTGCTCGCTTCTCTAAAGTAGAAGTTACCGCATTTAAAGATGGAGCAGTAGATATTGATTGGTTCTTGTCAGCTTATTCAGTGCTTGGCAAAGCCAAATGGAAAATGGTTTACGATGCTGCCAAGTACATTGCAGATGGTAATGGACATACAAGAGCTAAACTTTATGCAGATGTTATTCTTGGTAATACAAAGATTAGAGAAGTAACTAAACGCGTAAAAGATAAGCGTAACCAAGATTATTTGAGGGTTTATGGTTTAGTACCTCTAAGCAAAAATAATCGTGATAATGATTTATTGGGCAGGTATAAATATTTGCAGCAGTTTAAAAAGGAGAGTAAACAGTTTGGTTCGCAAAGGCAAGCAAGTGAAGGGCAGTCAGTAAAAATTGCTATGGAAAACTTGGCTAGAACTGCTGGTTATTCAGATCCATTGAGACTCACTTGGGTAATGGAAACGGCAGTGGCTCAAAAAATAATGGAAGATGCAGAGACATTAAAATTCGATAATGTTGAGATATCATTGCTGATTAACAAACAAGGTAAAGCGGAGCTCTCTGTAACTAAAGATGGAAAGGAATTAAAAAATATTCCAGCCAAACTGAGAAAAGAGAAATCAGTAATCGAACTGAAAGATTACCAGAAAACTCTCAAAGATCAGTTTAGCAGAACTTTTAAAAGTTTGGAAAGTGCTATGGTAAATAGAGATGCTTTTAAAGCAGATGAAATTACCAAGCTGATGGGTCATCCTGTATTGAGACCTATGCTAGAGAAACTACTTCTTAAAAGTGGTGAAGCTATTGGATTCTGGAAAGAAGGTGTTTTGGTGGATGCAGGAGGAGAAAGCCGCTCTATGGGTGAAGATGTTTATATTGCTCATAGTTACGATCTCTATAAAGCAGGCGTGTGGAGTGATTTTCAAAAGTATGCCTTCGATACGCAATTAAAGCAGCCTTTTAAACAGATTTTTAGAGAGTTGTATTTGCCAACCCAAGATGAGTTAAATGCGGTAGCAGTTTCTAAACGTTACGAAGGTCACCAAGTACAACCGAAAAAGACCCTTGCATTGCTCAAAACCAGAGGTTGGACGGTAAACTATGAAGAAGGTCTGCAAAAGGTATTTCATAAAGAAGGATTTATCGCTAAGATATATGCGATGGCAGATTGGTTTTCGCCAGCAGATGTAGAAAGTCCGACTTTAGAAACCATTGAATTTATCAGTCGCAAAGATTGGAAGAATGTACCTTTTGCTGATATAGATGGTCACATCTTTAGTGAAATTATGCGCGACTTAGACTTAGTGGTGAGTGTGGCTCATGTCGGTGATGTTGATCCAGAAGCTAGCCATTCAACTGTCGAAATGCGAGGTGTGTTAGTGAGAGAGACAGCCAGAATGTTTAAACTGAAAAATGTTGAGGTTACTGGAAACCATGTCCACATTAATGGTTCATTAGGTGAATACTCTGTGCATTTAGGTAGTGCTGTTGTGCATAAAAAGCCCGGAAGATACCTATCGATTTTACCAGTTCATTCTCAACACAGAGGTAGATTATTCTTGCCTTTCGTAGATGATGATCCGAAATCTGCTGAATTGATGTCTAAGGTTTTAATGCTAGCAAAAGATAATGAAATACAAGACCCAACAATACTTGGGCAGATAAAAGAAGTTTATGTTTAAAAGCGCATAAAAAAACCGGGGTAACCCGGTTTTTTTATATCAAAAATTTAATGTCTTAACTCAACTTCAATCCAAATACCAAAATATCATCCATTTGGTTTTCATCTTGCTTCCAGTCATAGTAATTCTGAACTATAATCGCTTTCTGATCAGCCATAGATAATTGAGCATTTTCCTGAATACTTGCTCGCATATTTTTCTGACCTAGTTTCATTACAGGAGTATCTGGTCCACCAAATTGATCTTGGTATCCATCTGAGAACATATATAATGTTGCTTCTTTTTGGTAAGTGATTACCTCCTTAGTAAAATGTTGATCTAAGTTTCTTAGATTACCACCAATACATTTTTTATTCCCTTTGTAAACTTCAAATTCTCCATCAACACAGGCAAAAATTGGGTTTCTAGCTCCTGAGAACTCTATTCTCTTTTCATTTGGATAAATAGTACAAAGAGACATATCCATACCATCTGTTCCACCTTCACTTTTTTGTCGTAGCGTATGATTTACCTCAATATGTAATTGCTCTAATATTTCGTGTGGTTCTGTAATGTTATACTCACCAACAATTTTATTCAATAAAGTACTACCAATTAAAGACATAAATGCACCTGGAACACCATGGCCAGTACAATCTACAGCAGCAACTATAATTTTATCATCTTTTGTAGTAGCCCAGTAAAAATCACCACTTACAATGTCTTTAGGACTATAGAATACAAAATAATCAGCAAATAAGCTTTTTAATTGCTGATCTGTTGGAAGTATGGCTTTTTGTATTCTTTGCGCATAATTTATACTGGCAGTAATTTTTTTATTCTTCTCTTGAATGGTCTCAAAAGATTCTTTAAGCTGGTTTTCCGCTTTCTTTTTCTCAGAAACATCGCTTGCAGTAACTATATAGCCAAGTATGTCTTGCTCTTCATTCTTAATTCTTGTGATAGAAAGATATACAGGGAAATAGCTACCATCTTTCCTCATAAAATAATGTTCTTGATCGATGGTATTATGATCGTCACTTATTTTTGCAGTTAAATCGGAAAAGCAATAATTGCTTTCATCAATTTCTTCGTGTGGGTCTATGGCAACTTTAGCCTTACAGTTAAAAAACAGAGTAGGAGTTTCTTTGTGAATGACTTCATGTGAATCATAGCCTAATAGTCTTTCTGCAGTTCTGTTAAAGTTAGTAATCATGCCATTGTTATCGGTGGCAATAATGATAACTGAAGCACTATTAAACAAAGCTTCTTGGAATGCATAAGACTCAGAAAGCTCAGCTTGAAAATTGATAAGATCTTGATTTTGCTTTCTTATTCTCTCTTCAATGTTTTTCTGTTCAGTAATATCTTGTTGAACATAGATATATTTTTCAACATTATTGTTACTGTCTAATAGAGGCGTAATTTGTAAATTATTCCAGTATGGTAAGCCTAACCTATGGTAGCTCAGAACTTCTACATTAAAAGGAATTTTCTC
>PBYL01000334.1 GCA_002729595.1 Thalassovita sp.
CTTGTAGAGTACCTTCTGAGATCATAGACTTGCTGAACCCGTACTATAATGCATGAGTGTTATTGAAAAATATATCATTAACTCACCAACTTATCGGAATTTCACGGACCATCTTAAAAAGATATACTTTAGAAGTTCCGGTGCCAACTTATATGAAATTCTAACTATTTTCATAAATAAGCTGCAAGATAACCAGACTAAGCAAAGAGCTTATGCAGTTGCATTTAACTTTACCTTGGCTGTTTTTCCTGCAATCATCTTCCTATTTACACTAATTGCATACATTCCCGATTTAAATGAATCTGAAGTAATGCGATTTATGGCAAGTATTTTACCTGCTAGCTTCTATGCACAAGCTGAAGGCACCATTTACGATATTATTAGTAAAGAAAGAGGTGGATTATTATCATTTGGTTTTATCACAGCCTTTTACCTCGCCACCAGCGGGATGACATCTCTCATAGATACTTTTAACTCCATTTACCACGCTCCAAAAAAACGAACCTTTTTACGAGAAAAATGGCTAGCTACCCTACTCACTGTTTATCTAGCAATTGTGATGATATTTGCCGTATTTCTTCTTATAGCAGGTAATCTCATATTAAAAACCTTACTCAAAGAAGGGTTTATAGATCAAAATTTTATTTATTATTTAATAGATGCATTTCGATTTATAGTAGTCACATTAATATTTTTCTCAGGCATTTCTATGGTTTATTATTATGGACCAAGAATTCCGGTAAGATGGAAGTTCTTTTCTCCTGGAACAGGTATAGCTACTATCCTTTCGGTATTTGTTTCTTGGGCATTCTCTTACTACATAGACCACTTTGGCACATATAATAGACTTTATGGTTCGATCGGTGCAATGATCGGTTTTATGTTCTGGCTATTTGCTTTATCCTTCATTATTTTGATCGGATTCGAAATAAATGCAACTTTAGATTTAGCTAAAGAAAAAAATTCTAAGATTTTTTTTGAAAAAAAGAAATAAGATTGCATATTTGCATCCTCAAAACCACTTCAATAACGTAACAGAGAGTTGGCAGAGTGGTCGAATGCGGCGGTCTTGAAAACCGTTGTACCGCGAGGTACCGGGGGTTCGAATCCCTCACTCTCTGCACGAAGGGCATTTTCATATGAAAATGCCCTTTTTTATTCCCCTCATTATTAATAAATAAAACCGTTAGACTGAAATTCCACTATAGTCTCAACCTACAAATCATTCAGCATTGCCTGATCATACATATATGTGATGCTTAATGTAATTGCTAACAGAGCTATAGTTATCACAAAGTAGCTTAATCTCTTTTTTCGAATAACTAATATGATTAACCCAAGCGAGAGACTTATAAATGATAATATATAAGCAAGGTTTACGGCTCCCCGCCCTTTGGCATCATGCATTCCGAAACCTAATGTTCTTACAAAGAGCGCATCATTAAGCAATAATGCAAAACAGCAGAAAAAGGCTACTTTAAGAAAGTTATACTTCTCAATCTCTCCAATAGTAATTAACATGTGAAAAAACACGGCAAATCCTAAAAAAGCAGTAAGACCTCCTCCAAGAAATAATCCCAGCAACATATTTATGAGCAGTACAATACTAACTCTAGCGTAAAAATTCTCTGGAAGCAGTTTGTATAATTGTATTTTGCCCATTTTTATTCTTTAAAAGCTTATCATTCAACTTTTTATAAGGAGTATTTTGACCAAATTTATATTGAAAATCAGTGATTAAAAGAATCCAAATATGCTTTCAAATAAAAACTTGATAATGAAATTCATTAGGATTTACGGAGCTGTACAAATATTTATTTATTTTTACGGCAGTTTAAATTTATCGATATTAAACAATGAGAAAGTCGTATTTCTCACCCGAGCACGAAAAGGGCATCTTCCTTTGAAAATGCCCTTTTTTTTCCAACATCGACTTTTACTTCAATAACTCTTCGTGCTTCATTAAATAATCTAAAGCCTTAGTTACAGCTTGTTCTGGTTTTGTCGGACTAAAACCTAATTCTTTTCTTGCTTTAGAGATATCAAAATTTTGTTGAAGGCCAGAAAACATAGCAATATCTTTTCTAGTAAGCTTAGGAGCTTCATTTTTTAAACTAGCCCCAAACTCCATTAAACCTGCCACGCTATAAAGCACAAACTTGGGTACAGCGTTGGGAGTTTTTAGCTTCAAATTCGGATAGAGTTTAGCTGCCATTTTGGTAGTATCTGTAATCGTCATACATTGCTCATTTGCCAAAATATATCTTTCGCCACTTTTCCCGTTTTGAGCAGCCAAATAGCAACCTTCTGCCACATCGTTTACATCCACCCAATTTAAAGTAATCTTTGTATCTACAGGAATCTCTTTGTTTAATATCAACTTAAGAATATTATAAGATACATTTAGCGGAGCAAAAGCTTCCCCTCCTATCATCGCAGATGGCATTACAGAAATTAGCTCTATACCCAACTCATTTGCTAGTCTAAAAGCCAACTGCTCGCCATCGTTTTTAGAGTTGTAATACATATCTCTACGATCAGGATTGTAACCATTACTTTCTTTTGTTGGCAAATTTGTATAATCGAGCGCTGCAATTGAGCTTACATAAACGATTCTTTTAACTCCTGCCTCGACCGCTGCTTCAATCGTATTTCTAATGCCGAGTATATTGGTATCGTAAATTTCTTTTTTGGGGTCTTTTGCCCAGAGTTTAAAAGCTGCTGCTACTGCATAAAAGGTTTCTACTCCTTGCAAAGCCTTTACAAATGATGCTTTATCTGTAATGTCTGCTTGAACTACCTCGCAGTTTAGACCGGCAAAAGGTGATTTATTTTGAATATTTCTAACAGTGGCTCTAACGGGAATGCCTTTTTTGATGAGAAATCTAACCAAGTTATTGCCTAAATGCCCATTTGCTCCTGATACGAGTGCTAAATTTTGAGTTGTCATTTTTAAAAGATTTGATGTACAACTCAAAATTCAGCGTATCAGGCTTCAATCCACTTGACATTTGTTAGTTAATCATCTTTCGGCGGATTCGACTCAAACTTTCTGGTTTCATGCCGAGAAATGAAGCAATATACTGCACAGGTACATTGTGCAGTATTTCCGGATAATTTTGAATGAGCTTTTTGTATCGCTGCTCTGCTGTTAAAGTAGCAAGTTCGTTTGAGCGCGTTTCGTTGTATAAAATCGCTTCTTGAAAAACTGTAATACTATAATTTTTCATTGCTAAACTCTCAGCGATTAGTTTATCTAAATCAGCTTTTGTTATTCGCAGTAGCTCACATTCTGTAATGCATTCTACATTTTCATGTGAGCGAGTTTGATTTATAAAATGAAAATAGGAAGTGAAAAAGCCAGGTGGGCAATTTATATGCGTAGTAATTTCATCTCCTTTTTCATCAAAATGAAACAATCTCAAATAACCCGAAACAATAAAGTAAAGGTATTTAGGAATCTTCCCTTCTTCTTCTATTATTCTATTTTTAGGAAGCAAAACAGGCTCAAAAACCTGTTTTATCAATTCAACATCACCTTGATCTATACTTGTTTTCTCTTTGATATTATCTATCAACTGCTCATACATAACAGCTTAGTTCAGTTAAAAAAAGTAATAATTCGCTAAAGGCAATTCTGTTTTTATGTTTAAAAATATTGCTGAGTTAGTGTTTGATTACCAACTTTCTTGCAAACCATTTTCCAACGCTTTGTTATACGTCTCTAAATTGAAAGTATATAAGTTTGGCGATTTATGTGCTCCACCTTTTCTTATCTCATCTAGTTTATTAAGAATGCCATAACGCGTCATTTTTCTGTAGAAATTTCCTCTATTTAACTCCTTACCCAATATAATCTCATACAGCTTTTGCAACTCAGACATAGTAAACTTTTCAGGTAAAAGATTCACCCCTACTGGTTTATAATTTAAGTCTCTTCTCAACTGAAGCAGTGCTTCTTCGAAAATCTGCTCATGATCCATCATAAGTGGTGGTAGATCATCAATATCTTTCCATTCACACTTGTCAGACATCTCATCCACAACTGGGTTTACATCTTTGTAATTTACCAAACTGTAATAGCCCAGACTCACAAACCTTTTCTTTACCCACAAATCTTCAGCAACATCGACATAC
The DNA here is from genome assembly GCA_002729595.1 of Thalassovita sp. GTDB lineage: Bacteria > Bacteroidota > Bacteroidia > Cytophagales > Flammeovirgaceae > Chondrinema. Next base: position 4,138 of record PBYL01000334.1, read on the forward strand.
AAATCGTCTGAGCGATTTAAATCTCCAAATGCTTTAAACTGATGTAAATAAATATTTTTAGCACCTGTTCGCTCTTCTAAAATCTGTGATGCAGCTTGTTGTATGGGCAAATCATTTCTAACAAAACCACCAGGCAAACCCCACTTAGTCGCACTTTTTATCTTTGCTAGTAATATTTTAAGACTTTTTTCATGGTACCCAAATACAACACAGTCTATCGAAATTCCAGCTAGGTATTCATCTCGATAAAGCTTGTCTCTTTGCTTTAGTAATTCAGCTAATTTGTTCATTTATACTGTTATTAATAGAATAGTTTGTAGAAATAGACTCCAAATATTGATAAACCTGCAATTTATGTCAGGTTCCTTTTTCAATCTTTATACGCTCAAATTTTTTGCCTTGATTTCTCGGCATGCATACTTCTCTTTGCTAGCAGCAAATAAAAAGGGAATTATACATTAAATTTTTATGCTTCACTTTGAAGCAATAATGAGATTTTGTATAATTGTTTCTAAAATACTGTAATTGTACTAAACATTTAGCAGCCTTTTAATAAAGACTTAAAAGCATAGCTACAGTACTATTAGACAGACTTATAAATTTCAACTTTTAACAGTAAATATTAAAATGAAATACAACTTTCTATTAGCATGTTGCTTAATGCTGAACATCCAACTCGGCATAGCCCAAGAAAATAGCTTTAAAACAATAACCAGTAAAAGCGGACAAATACTTGGTTATAGTGAAACATCAGGCATAAAAATCCTGACAGTTAAAGGAGAAAAGTTTAAAGACCTTAATAAAAACGGCAAGCTCGACCCATACGAAGATTGGCGTTTATCAGCCGAAGACCGTGCAAAAGACCTCGCAAAAAAAATGAGTGTTGAGCAAATTGCTGGTTTAATGCTCTACAGCGGACATCAGGCAATTCCTGCAGCTAGATTCTCTCCATTTGGTGGAACATACAATGGCAAAGCATTTTCTGATGCTGGTGTAGAAGCTTTTGAGATGACAGATCAGCAGAAAAAGTTTTTAGAAGAAGATAATCTTAGACATGTTTTAATTACTTCTGTGCAATCGCCAGAAGTAGCAGCTAAGTGGAATAACAAAGTACAGGCATTTGTAGAAGGCTTAGGTTTAGGTATTCCGGCAAACAACAGTTCAGACCCAAGAAATACAGCAAATGTAAGCTCAGAATTTAATGCAGGTGCTGGCGGTAAAATATCACTTTGGCCAGACGGTTTGGCGATGGGTGCTACTTTCGATCCTGAAATTGTAAAACAATTTGGTGAAATCGCCTCCAAAGAATATCGTGCTTTAGGTATTTCTACTGCTTTATCTCCACAAGTAGACCTTGGTACAGAACCTCGTTGGTTTCGTATAGCTAATGTTTTTAGTGAAAGTCCAGACCTTGTTAAAGACATGGGACAAGCCTATGTAGATGGTTTCCAAACATCAAGTAAAGACTCAGAGATAAATGGTGGTTGGGGTTACGAAAGTGTAAATGCCATGGTGAAACACTGGCCGGGTGGTGGCCCAGAAGAAGGTGGCAGAGATGGACACTGGGCAATGGGTAAATTCGCAGTTTATCCGGGTAATAACCTAAAAGATCATATTAAGCCATTTACCGAAGGTACTTTTAATCTGCAAGGCGGAACTCAAAAAGCATCTGCGGTAATGCCTTATTATACAATCAGTTTCGATCAGGATAAAGTAAACAACGAAAATGTAGGTAATGGCTTTAGCAAATACATCATCACTGAGTTACTAAGAGATAAGTATGGGTACGATGGCGTAGTTTGTACAGACTGGCTAATTACTGGTGACGAAGGCGCAACTCCAGCCACATTTGCAGGCAAACCTTGGGGAGTAGAAGCAATGAGTATTGCTGAAAGACACTACAAGGTGATTATGGCAGGTGTAGATCAGTTTGGTGGAAATAATGATAAAGGCCCTGTTTTAGAAGCATATCAAATGGGTATAAAAGAGCACGGAAAAGACTTTATGCGTAAGCGTTTTGAGCGTTCTGCTGTTCGTCTACTAAAAAATATCTTTAGAACAGGTTTGTTTGAAAATCCTTATTTAGATGTTGAAAGCACCAAAGCGATTGTAGGAAATCCTGAATTTATGGAAGCTGGTTTTCAGGCTCAGTTGAAGTCGATTGTCATGCTGAAAAATAAAAATCAGGTACTACCAGTAAAAGATAAGCAAACAGTTTACATTCCTAAAATTTACACTCCTGTAAAAACCGATTGGTGGGGAAATGCAACTCCTGCAAGTTTAGATTATCCAGTTGATATCGCCTTGATCAAGAAATATTTCAACGTAACTGAAAACCCAAGAGAAGCAGATTTTGCCATTGTATTTGTAAAAAACCCACAAAGTGGCGAAGCTGGTTATAGCGATGCAGACAGATCTCAAGGTGGAAATGGATACTTACCTATTTCACTTCAATACCAAAGCTATACGGCAACCAATTCGCGTGAGCAAAGTATTGCAGCCGGTGACCCAGTAATCGATCCTGAAATTACCAACCGTAGCTATAAAGACAAAACCTCAACTGCTACCAACATCATGGATCTAAAAACCATTTTAGATACCAAACTCATCATGAAAGACAAACCGGTAATTGTATCAGTAACTGCCGACAAACCGATGATTTTCTCTGAGTTTGAAAAAAGTGTTGATGGCATCGTGGTAAACTTTGGCGTATCTGCGCAAGCAGTAATGGATATTATCACAGGTAAAGCAGAGCCATCTGGCTTACTTCCTTTACAAATGCCTGCTAATATGAAAACTGTGGAAGAACAAAAAGAAGATGTTCCTTTTGATATGGAAGCTTACAAAGATTCAGAAGGTAACACTTATGACTTTGGATATGGACTTAACTGGGATGGAGTGATTAAAGATGAAAGAACTCAGAAGTACCAGTTAAAATTTTGATTAACTAACAACTTAACTAATGAAGAAACACATAATAGCAGGAGCTTTTGTAGCCTTGGCATCTATGCAAGGTTCATTTGCACAAAAAGCTCCCAAGTTTGGCAAGGCTCCAATAGAGAAAGTTATTGAAGCGATGACGATAGAAGAGAAAGCCAGTATTCTTATAGGTCCGGGCATGCCTGGCTATGCTGGCTTGGTACCTTTAGAAGGTGAACCAGATGTAAGAGTACTGGGTGCAGCAGGTGGCGTGAATGGCATTGAGCGTTTAGGCATTCCAGAAATTGTAGTGGCAGATGGACCAGCAGGTTTACGTATTCAACCTAAGCGTAAAAATGATGAAAACACCTATTATGCAACCGCCTTTCCTGTAGGAACTGCACTTGCTTCTACTTGGAATACAGAATTGATCGAGCAAGTAGGTAAGGCAATGGGTGAAGAGGTAAAAGAATATGGAGTTGATATACTTCTTGCTCCTGCCTTAAACATCCATAGAAACCCACTTAATGGAAGAAACTTCGAATATTATTCAGAAGACCCATTAGTTGCAGGAGAAATTGCAGCAGCCTATATCAATGGCATTCAGTCTAATGGTGTGGGAACTTCTATTAAGCACTTTGCAGCTAACAATCAAGAAACAAACAGACTCACTATTAACGAACACATTAGTGAGCGTGCCATGAGAGAATTGTATTTAAGAGGATTCGAAATTGCCATTAAAAAATCTAAGCCTTGGACGGTAATGTCTGCTTATAATAAAATTAATGGTACTTATGCATCATCAAATAAAGACCTTTTAACTACAGTATTGAGAGACGAATGGGGTTACGAAGGATTTGTAATGACAGACTGGTTTGGTGGTTATCCGGGCTTTCAAAGTATTATGCAAGGTTGCAGCGATGTAGTAGCTCAGATTGAAGCGGGCAACGATTTACTAATGCCAGGCATGGATATTCAGCGAGAAAAGCTGATTACAGCAATGAAAGAAGGTAAAATCTCTGAAGAAGCTGTAAATACCAGTGTGAAGAAGATTCTGGAAATAGTATTAAAATCACCTTCTTACAACAAGGTAGATTTTACCAACAAGCCAGACTTAAAAGCGCATGCAGAAATTACGCGCCAATCTGCTACAGAAGGAATGGTATTACTAAAAAATGAATCTAACATTTTACCATATACCGAAAAATCGACTCCAATTGCAGTATTTGGAATTACTTCTTACAACTTTATTGCTGGCGGTACTGGTAGTGGTGATGTAAATGAGGCTTACACAGTTTCGCTGATTGAAGGTTTAAACAATGCCGGTTACAAGATTGATGAAGAGTTAGAGAAAGCCTATGTGCCTTTTGCAAAAGCAGAAGTTGCTAAAGAGATGAAAAGGCGTGAGGAAAATGGCGGCTTATTGGCAGTTCCTCAAAGACTTCAAGAAATGGCACTCGATAACGACTTGATTGCTAAAAAAGCGAAAGCTTCTGAGGTAGCTGTAATTACAATCGGTAGAAATTCTGGCGAGAATGAAGATCGCCACATCAACGAAGATTTTTACTTAGCTCAAGACGAAATCACACTAATCAATCAGGTTTCTAAAGCTTTCCATGCTGAAAACAAAAAGGTAATTGTAATACTGAATATTGGTGGTGTAATCGAAACTGCAAGTTGGAAAAATAAAGTAGATGCAATACTTCTTGCTTGGCAACCCGGACAAGAAGGTGGTAATTCAGTAGCCGATGTATTTTCTGGTAAAGCAAATCCTTCTGGCAAGTTAACCATGACTTTCCCAGTAGATTACAACAACCATCCATCAGCAACAAACTGGTTGGGCACTCCAATTAGCAATCCCGAAGAAGTTTACTACAAAGAAGGCATTTATGTGGGTTATAGATATTTCAACACATTCGATGTAAAACCATCATACGAATTTGGCTATGGTAGCTCTTATACCTCTTTCGAATATGCTGATCTAAAAGTAAACACTTCTAATATTGACAAGCAGGTAGAAGTTAGTGTAAAGGTTACCAACACAGGTAAAACTGCTGGAAAAGAAATAGTACAATTGTATTTATCTGCTCCAAATAGATTAGTAGATAAACCTGAGTCTGAGTTAAAAGCATTTGCCAAAACCAAAACTTTGGCCGTCGGTGAATCTCAAACACTCACATTTACTTTAACAGCAAAAGATTTAGCCTCATTTATTGATGAGAAAAGTGCTTGGATTGCCGAGTATGGCAGCTATACAGTTAAAATCGGAGCCTCATCACTAGATATAAAACTTACAGAAATTTTCACGGTATCAGAAGATATTGTCGCAGAGAAGGTGAATAACACTTTTGACCTAGATAAAGACTTTAAAGATTTAACATCAAAATAGAAAGTTGAAAACGGCGAAAAGGTCATCTCTTTGAGGTGGCCTTTTTTTATTCTTTTGATTTATGTATGAAATGAAAATAATAAGTGTATTTTTAACACTTATAATCATTATACATCAACATGAATCAGAATTTCAGTAAACAACTAATACTTATTGCATTTGTAGCTCTATTAACTGCATGTAGCTCAAAACCTAAAGAATTTACCGGCTATCTATTTGCCTATTTTGAAGGCTCAGGCGATGCCCAAAAACAAGAGCAATTACGATTTGCTGTAAGTGAAGATGCAATAAATTGGTTTGCATTAAACAATAATGAGCCAATTATCCCTTCTGCTAAAATTTCAAAATCTGGTGGTATTCGTGACCCTCATATTTTAAGAGGTGAAAATGATGACAATTTCTATATAGTTGCCACCGACATGTTCACCATAAAAAATGGTTGGGATAGCAACCCCGGAATCGTAATGCTTCAGTCTAACAATTTAACAGATTGGACATCTAGTTATATAGACTTATCTGAGACTTACCCTGAAAAATTTGGCAATGTAAAATGGGTTTGGGCTCCACAAGTAATTTTCGATAATGAAGAAGGCAAATATCTTATCTACTTTACCATTCGCTATTACGACAGTGAAGACCTAGACTTTTATAGTGCTTATGCAAATAGTGATTTTACAAGTTTCGAAAGTGAACCAGAGCTCATGTTTCACTCAAAATATGGCGCTATAGATGGTGATATTATTTATAAAGATGGCACTTACCACATGTTTTATAAAGGCCATACCCGAAACGATAATTGGGAGATTATAAAAAATGGCATTCAGCAAGCGACTAGCAAATCTTTAAAAGGACCTTGGGTAGAAGATTTTAAATACCTAGATGTATATGCTGATGACTCAACCGTGGTAGAAGGTTCTTCTGTTTTTAAACTAAATAACTCTAATGAATACATTTTGATGTATGACCTATACGCCAGTCAACAGTATGAATTTCAAAGAAGTACAGACTTGTATCACTTCTCTGAAAAATCAGAAAAGTTTACTAAAAACTTTCAACCTCGCCATGGCTCTGTAATCGGGATTACAAGCGAAGAAGCCACTAGACTAAATAACAAATGGGGTGGTGTTCCTAAAAGCTTACTTATAGAATAAAAAAAAGACAGGTACCAAACTTACCTGTCTCCATTTTATTTATAACGTTATCAATCAACTTGCTTTATTAAACAGCTCTTCCAGCTTTTCATCCAACTTCTCACCTCTTAATCCTCGGGCGATAATCGTCCCTTCTTCGTCTATTAAGATATTATCTGGAATGGCATTTACATTATAGATAACCCCTGCTTCGCATTCCCAAGCCATTAAATCTGTTATTTGCTCCCAAGGCAACTCGTCTTTTTCTATCGCTTTTAACCAAGGCTCTTTTTTCTGATCGAATGAAACACCCAACACTTCAAAACCTTTATCGTGAAAATTGTTATATGTCTTCACAAGGTTAGGATTTTCTTGGCGACAAGGACCACACCACGAAGCCCAAAAATCTACCAATACATATTTACCTTTAATGTCAGACAACTTCACTTTCTCGCCAGCTACGTTTTCCATTTCAAAATCTACATACTTGTCTCCTATCTGCGGGTTTACACTTAGCTCAATAAAGCGAGCGATTGACTGGCCATCTTCTGTATTTTTCACCGCTTCTGGCATTGGTGTAAATAATAACTCTGTTGTATCCTTACCCCAAGTAGATTTATAAACTTTAAGGATGTAGGCACTCACTAAAGATTGAGGATTTTCTTTAATAAAACCTCTCTGAATTTCTTGCTGAAGATCATTATTGGCTTGGTACTCTGCGTAAGTAGAATCCCACAAACTCTTTTCTGTATTTTCATCTCTCAAAATGCTCACTAAGCTATCTGCCACTTTTCCGAGAGCTGTTAGTTTGCCTTTTAACAGATCATTGTCTTTTTGTGTTTTAGAACCTGTAATTACTGCTTCTCTAAATTTTCCATCTTCCGCAGTAATTGTCATAGGACTATTCTCTAACCACAAAGCCCCAAAATTTTCACTATCTTTTATCGAGATATAAACATGGGTAGGAGCATCAACTTTACCTTTCATGGTAAATTTCTCACCTACTACAAATGCTGAGTCCATTTTTTCATTTTGTGTGGCAAGATAAACCACAGAGCTATCAGCAATATTTTTTAGCGTTCCTGTGAGTACATAACCTGTTTCTTTTTTCTCATTTTGGCAGGCAAAAAATACGAGAACCGATAAAAAAATTGGGGCAATACTTTTCATAAACTAATTTTTTAGTTAAAAATACCTTCAATTCATAAATATACGACAAGGAATTAGTTGCCCAAATTTTATTAAAAAAGTTTAGTTGAGGAAAAAAAGCTTGAAAAACAAAACTAGCACCTTAACAAGCTACACAACTTATTAGGAAATTAAATGGGAAAAATTAGCTTTAACTGACTCCTAGATATATAGAGTACTTACCAGCAAAATAACAGATCACTTCACTTACTAGCAGTGTAAATCAATGTTTTCTTAAAATCTATTATTTGAAGATGAAGACTTTTTCGCTTGTATCCCTCCTATTGCTTTTTAATATTTTAACAAGCTATGCCCAAGAAGGCAAAAAGCTATATATAAACTATTGTGCAGGTTGCCATGGCACTAATCTCGAAGGCACAACTTCTGCAGCATCGCTACTTAAACCCGAATGGAAAAGTGGTGAAAATGAAGTACAAATCGAAGAAACTATTAAAAATGGTGTTGCTAATACTACAATGATTGCTTGGAGCTCTGTTTTAAATGATGAACAAATAACATCAATCACACAATTTATTTTAGCTTCTCAAAACTCAAACAATACAGCCAATACAAGTAATCATTTCGATTTGATTGACTCGAAGAAATACAATCTAAAAGTTGAAAAACTGGTTACAGAAAATTTGCGAACTCCTTGGGGAATAGAATTTATAAATGCTGATACAGCACTCATTTCAGAAAAACATGGCAGTTTAAAATGGCTAATTAATGGAAAAGTTTCTTCTCAAACCATAACTGGCTTACCACAAACCCATACCAAAAGTAGTACTGGTGGATTTATGGATATTGCTTTTGATCCTGAGTATAAAGAAAATGGGTGGATTTACTTGGCTTACAGCCATACCAATGGAGATAATAATGATGCAAAAGCTTTAGCACTTACTAAAATTGTAAGAGGAAAGATTATAAATAATGCTTGGACTCACCAGCAAACACTGTTTGAAGTACCAGATTCTCTTATGGTAGTTCGAGGTAACAGATGGGGTTGCCGATTTCTGTTTGATAAAGATGGCTATTTGTTTTTCTCTATTGGCGATATGGGAAAAGCCATGGACTCTCAAGATTTGGGCAAAGCAACTGGTAAAGTTTTCAGAATTAATCGTGATGGCTCTATACCAGAAGATAATCCATTTATAAATGAAGCAGGAGCACTAAAAGCAATTTATTCTATCGGAAACCGAAATGTGCAGGGAATTTCGCAACATCCGCAAACAGGTGAGATTTGGGCAACAGAACATGGCCCAAGAGGTGGAGACGAGCTCAATATTATAAGAAAAGGAGCTAACTATGGTTGGCCAGTAATTACCTATGGCATCAACTACGATGGAAGCCAAATTACCGATAAAACTGAACAAGAAGGTATGGAACAACCCATAGTTTACTGGACACCATCTATAGCTGCCTGCCCAACAGAATTTGTAGAAAGCCCACTTTTTAGTGCTTGGGAAAACAACCTACTTGTAGGTGCACTTGCATTTCAAGAGCTTCGCAGATTAGTAATAGAAGGCGACAAGGTAACAGAGCAAGAATTACTATTTAAAGGAAAAGGTAGAATTCGTGATATCAAGTTTGGGAAAGATGGTGCTTTATACATTCTCACAAACGACCCAGACGGAATTCTAAAAATCACGCCAGAAGAAGAGCATTGAAAGGGATTTAGCAAGAACTGTTGCGATTACTGAGAAGCTTGATCTCACATATTTAACAAGAAGATAATTTTACTTTTGGTTAGTGTAAAATTATCTTCTCTTTTTTTAGACAAGAATATTACTCAAAATAAAACTGTAGCCCAAGCTGTAAGGTTTTTAGCGATAAATCTATTCCATAATCTTTAGTTACATTTTTAGGATTAGAATCTAAAGCTGGCTCTTTTAGTGTTCGTGTTTCTTGATCATATCCAATAAACCCAAAAGAGGCTTCAAGACCAACTTTTTTGCTGAGCATATAAACAATACCAGGAGTTACTCCCACACCTAAACCCAAAATATTTTCCTTATCTTCATCAATATTTTTACCTACACCAAAACTTGTTTTTACCATAGGTTGAATGAATAAATAAAAACTCTCTGTAACAGGTTTATGAAACCTTGCAAAAACTTTTACTTCAACTAAATTAGATTCTCGATCAAATTTTCGTGAATTATATTCATAGCTTTCAAAAGAGTTTTTATACCCAATACCTAATCCCAAACTGGTATTGTCTTTTATGAAAAATCCTAAATTAGGTATTATGCTAATCTCTCTAATGATGCTCTTATCAATTAAAAAAGAATTTCCTATCTCATACTCATTTTCTTCCTGGTATTGGGATGCAGTAAATACACC
>PBYL01000335.1 GCA_002729595.1 Thalassovita sp.
ATTCAAGCAAATACAAGCATTGACGCCATAGATACTGGTATTCAAGATTTGTATGAGATTGGTTATATGCATAACCATGTGAGAATGTATACGGCTTCTGTCGCTTGCAATGTGGCTAAGTCTCACTGGTATTTGCCTGCAAAATGGATGTATTATCATCTGTTGGATGGAGATTGGGCGAGTAATGCTTTAAGTTGGCAATGGGTAGCGGGTGCAAATGCAGGCAAAAAGTATGTAGCTAATCAAGAGAACATCAACAAATATTGCTATTCTGATCAGAAAGATACCTTTTTGGATGTTCCTTATGAGCAATTACCACCAAAAGACGTTCCCGACGACTTAAAAGAATTATTTTTACCTGAATTAAGCACTAATCTGCCTACCTCAGATAATCTTAAATTAGATAAAAACTTACCTACCTACATTTTTAACTGGTACAACCTCGATCCACAATGGGCACCAGAAACAGGTTGCAATAAGATTTTGGTACTAGAACCTTCTGTTTTTAAGCAATATCCGATTGCTGATAAAAGCATTGATTTTATGATGCAACTGGGAAAAAACATCCAAAATCTACAAATTTTCACAGGAGAGTTTTCAGATTTGGTAAATCAGTTTGAGTTAGAAGATATTCATTTTAAAGAGCATCCACTCAATGCAAATTACAAAGGAACAGTGCATCCAAGAGATTGGATGTTTAAAGTTACCGGATACTTTCCGTCCTTCTTTGCCTTCTGGAAAAAATGTAAAAAAGAACTCAGTTAATTTTTAAAATATCACATGTCAAAATCAATCAGCCTTGTATTTCCTCATCAATTGTTTGAGCAAAGTCCTTTGTTAGAGTTAGATCAACCCATTTATTTAATAGAAGAATATCTGTTTTTTAAGCAGTATAAATTTCATAAAACCAAGTTGGCTTTCCACCGAGCTAGTATGAAATTTTATGCTTCTTACTTAGAAGAAAAAGGCAAAGAGGTAAACTACATTGATTGTGATAAAAAGGAAGCTGATATTCGAGAATTTATTAAAAGTGTAAAAGGGAAAGTAGATTGTATACACTATCTGAACCCGACAGATAATTGGCTAGAAAAGCGTATTGAAAAAACAGCAAAGACTTGTGGTATAGAACTGAAAGAATATGAAAATCAGCTTTTTTTGAATACCAGAGAAGACAATAAACATTTTTTTAAAGCCTCAAAAAAGAGTTTTTTCCAGACCACTTTTTACAAGCAAGAAAGGAAGAAAAGAAATATTTTAATTGAAAAAGAAGGCGAACCAGTTGGAGAAAAATGGTCGTTTGATACCGAAAACAGAAAGAAGTTTCCAGCTAAAAAAGAAGCTCCGAAAATCTCATATCCTTATACTAAAAACACTTATAAAGAGGCTGTAAAATACGTCGAAAAACATTTTACTAAGAATCCGGGGGAGCTCTCAGAAAAGCAGTTATACCCCTATGATTTTGATGATACTAAAAAGTGGCTCAATGAATTTTTAGAAGAGCGATTTAGAGAATTTGGCGATTATGAAGATGCCATAGTTGCAAAAGAAAGCATACTGAATCACAGTGTGTTAACTCCAATGTTGAATACAGGTTTACTCACTCCACAGTTTGTGCTCGAAAGTGCACTTGACTTTGCCAAAAAGAAAGATATTCCGATTAACTCTTTAGAGGGTTTTGTAAGGCAAATAATTGGATGGCGTGAGTTTATAAGAGGTGTTTATGAGTGCAAAGGTTCAGAAGAACGCACTAGAAACTATTGGGGTTTTAGCAGAAAAATACCAGCCTCTTTTTATGATGGAAGTACAGGAATTGAGCCCGTTGATAATACGATTAAAAAGGTGTTGGAAACAGGTTATTGCCACCACATCGAGCGACTCATGGTGTTGGGAAATTTTATGTTGCTCTGCGAATTTGATCCAGACGAAGTTTATCGTTGGTTTATGGAATTTTTTATTGATGCCTATGACTGGGTAATGGTAACCAATGTGTATGGCATGAGTCAGTTTGCTGATGGTGGTTTAATGGCAACCAAACCCTATATAAGCAGCAGCAATTACCTCATGAAAATGAGCGATTACAAAAAAGGAGATTGGCAGAAAATATGGGATGCGCTTTTTTGGCGCTTTATGCACATTCAGCGAGATTTCTTTGAGAAAAACCCTCGCTTAAACATGCTGATTAAAACCTATGATAAAATGCCTGCCGATAAAAGGAACAACTTCCTAGAAACAGCTGATAAGTTTTTAGAAAAGTTAGAAGAATAATTATACAGTATGTTTTATAACGCATTATGAAACTAAATTTGGTTTAAATGTATTCAACCGAGTATTAGTAATCTATTTTAATGACCTTGGACAAATTGTGTCAAGAATTTTTAGAATGATTACGTAAAAAAATCCAGTGTTTGAGTGAAATGAGCGGCAGCCGCTGCTGTTTTGGATTTTTTAGAAATCATGGCAAAAATTTAGCGAATTTGTCCACAGTCTTGAGTTTTTCGTACTTTTTAGTCAAGTAAAAAGTACAAGAGTAACTGGCGATTAGTGGGTAATCAATTTGTTAGATAAGATTGAAAATTCTACTTTTCTAAGTTAATTATCTTACTCGCCTTCACTATCTTTCAAAAAATCATAATGATTTTCAAGACTTTCAATGGCTTTATTAGTAAAGTATAGTAAAAACTCTTCTTGTCCTTTCAACTCATTAAAATAGTAAGCAGTTTGTATCACTATAGCTTCAGACTCTTCTCTTTGATAATAAGATTTTGAGTTAAAAATATCATTAATAATTCCCTTTGCAGTGCTCTTTACACCAACATCTTGAATGTAATAAAGCTCACCCAATTCGCTGGCAAGTTTATAATCAAGGTAGACATAGGCTTCAGAATTTTGTAAAGTTTGCCAAGCAATTTCCTTGATGTTAGGAAAGCCTAAACTATTTGCCCTTCGATAAAAAAAAGGCTTTATATGCTCTATGGGACGCAATTTTTCAGCATCAATTAATCCCCTATGTACACTGTCTGCATAAGTAGAAAGGTTCTCTGTTATTTCTTTATGATACTCAAAAGATTTTTCGAGCTGTATGGCATTCTCTTTCAATTCATTATGCAGCATGGTTACAGCCTGTCTTTCTATCTTTTTAATTTTGGCCTCTTCTCCCTGTTTGGTTAACCAAAAAGCGAAATAAACACTGCTAAAAATGAAAATAAATTCAATAGAATAATTGATGATGTTTTGTTTAAGCTTAATTTTCACTTCGATTGAGTAAAGAATTGTATCAAAAAAATATAGGCTTAAATTAATCAAAAAAAGAGATTTGAGACACTTTCGATATCAATTTCAAAAGCCAATGAAAAAATTCCTCCTACTTTTACTGTTTCAAATCTCTTGTATTTATTGTTATGCGCAAGCTTTACAAAATGGCTTAATCTTACCTTCGAGCTCTTTCGCATCAGAAGATAATTGCTGCATTTATTCACCTAAAAAAGGTTTTAAAGTTTACGATGCACCAAATGGTAAGCACATAGGAGTTTTAAAACTTAAAGACAATTTCGAAATAGATAATCAAGCTTCGTATAAACTATATTTTTTTGATTTATCATCAGAAGAATCTGAACCTATAGCAGTCGAAAATTTTAAGGAAATTGGTTACGAAATTTGGGCAATCTCATATTTCGAGAGAGAAGGAGATTTTGTAAGAGTGCTGAACAAAGATGTAGCTTATTGGCTGAGTAAAAAGGATATTGAAGCTGATGGTTTTGCTCTTGTAAACTGGCAAGAATTCTTGAACCAAACAGCCGGAAGTTTAATGGGCTTTTATGCCAACGATCCGGGTCTAAATTTAAGAAAATTACCAGATGCAAGCTCCGAAAAGCTCATAGGTATGAGTGGTGATTTATATGAGATTACTCCATTAAATGAAAACAAAGGCTTATGGACAAGAGTGAAAGTGGTAAAATACAAAGAGCATCCTTGTGAGAACTCTTTGAGCGAAGACGAAAATATAGAGTTTGAAATTGAAGGTTGGGTAAAAATTATAGATGAGTCTGGTTTGCCCAATGTTTGGTTTTACAGTCGTGGATGCTAAAAAATTTATTAATTACCATTTGGTAATTGATCAAAGTCTTGAAACGAGCATCATTGTATTGTAAAACTTTAATACTTCGATGATGCAAAAACAAGATGTAGTACTCTTAACTGGTGTCACTGGCTTTTTAGGTTCGCACACCACCATTCAATTATTAGAAAAAGGCTATAAGGTAATTGGTACTTTAAGAAATAAGCAACGTGCAAACGATATGCTTTCAGTAATTGGTAAACACACGGCTAATTTAAAGAACCTGAGTTTTGTGGAGGCAGATTTAACTGATGAAAATATATGGTTCGAAATTACCAAAGGGGTAGATTATATCCAGCATGTAGCTTCGCCATTTCCAAGAGTATTGCCTAAAAAGGAAGAAGATTTAATTATTCCGAGTAAAAATGGAACACTCAACATTTTGAAAGCTGCTGCTGCAAATGGAGTAAAAAGGGTGGTGTTAACTTCGTCTTCTGGTGCGATGATTTACGGTAAAACTAAGGAGCAAAGAAATGGCACTTTTGATGAAACTGACTGGACTAATATTGCAAACAAAAAAGACAGTACACCTTATTTCCGTAGTAAAACCATTGCAGAAAAAGCAGCTTGGGATTTTATAGAAAAAGACAATTCTGGTTTAGAACTGGCAGCGGTTTGTCCGGGCGCTATTTTGGGACCAGTACTAGAAAAAGACTTTGGTACTTCTGCGAATATTGTCATTAAAACAATGGATGGTAGCTCACCAGCAATTCCAGATATTGGTTTCGATGTGGTGGATGTTCGCTCAGTGGCAGACTTACTTATTAGAGCAATGGAATTGCCTCAGGCTGCCAATAAGCGTTATGTGGGTTCTGCTGGGTATTTAAAGTTTAAAGAAGTGGCTTCTATTGTAAAACAGGCTTACCCGAATAGGAAGGTACCTTCTATGGTAATTCCAGATTTTATGGTAAAGCTTTTTGCCAATATTGATAAGTCTCTTAAGCCAATTTTAATAGATTTAAGTGTTGAAAGAAAAGTAGATAACTCTCGTGCAAAGCAAGAATTAGGGTGGAATCCGATATCGAATAGAGAAGCAGTTTTATCTTGTGCAGAAAGTGTAATTAAACAGGGAATTGTAAAGTAAATAGATCATGAACGGACTTCATAGAGCAATGAGTTTTGGAGGTATTTTACCTCAACAGAGCATAGATTACGTGGTCGATCATTTTGAACCTTTATCGCTAAAAGCGAATGAGAATTTTCAAAGTCATGGAGTAGTTGCTCATGAAGTTGGTTTTGTTTTAGAAGGTGTATTACGCAACTTTAGCTACAGTAAAAATGGAGATGATGTAACTAAATACTTCATCAGGCAAAACCAATTTGCGGTTGATTTAGAAAGTTATTACAGCCTTAAGCCCAGTGAAACTATTTTACAGGCTGTTGTAGATGCTCAATTACTTGTAATAAAAAGACAGGTTTGGGATAGATTAAATGAAGAAGTTCCCAAATTATACATTCTCACCAAAAGCTTAACAGAAGCTACTTTACTCAACAAAATAAAAGACAACGACTTTTTAAACTTCGGTACAGCCAAAGAAAAATATCAAGAATTTATCAGTAGGTATCCAGATTTAATAAAGGTTGTACCTCAACAATTTATCGCTTCGTATCTCAAAATAACCCCTCAATCTTTAAGTAGAATTAGAAAAGAACTGGCAAAAAATAATATTTAAATACTTGATCTACTATACAAAAAAGTGTAGATTTTTAATTAAAATTAGCTTAATCATTTCTTAACTCTGTATTTCCACCAGCCATAGGTAATTCTCCTAAATTGCCGGTATTTGCCATATTTCGGTTGATATTTTATGCAAGAAATAATTCACGAATCATTTATGCAACACAGTTGCATTTAAGAATAATACTTCTTTCATTTGTACCTAAGCAAATATCGTATTGAAAACTATCACAAGTATTTAAATAAAATTTTACAAAAACTTATTATGCCTACCAGAAGAGGATTTATCAAACAATCAGGAATTATCAGTCTTGGCTTTATGGGTTTGCAGCAATTTGCCTGTACACCTGCTGCAAAAAAAGAACAAATTGAACAAGTTGGGTATGGAGCGATGCTAAAAGATGTAGATGGAATTTTGAATCTACCGAAGGGATTTAGCTATAAAATAATATCCCAAATGGGTAACAAGATGTCTGACGGATTTTATTTACCAGGTTTGTCTGATGGTATGGCAACATTTGCAGAAAATGGTAAAACATTGCTAGTTAGAAACCACGAGCTTTCTCCGGGAGATATGGAAAGAAGCCCTTATGGCAAAGATGGAGAGTTCTTATCTATGCTTGATAGAAGTTTGATATACGATTTTGGTAAAGGTGAGAAAATTAGTGTAGGAGGTACAACCACTGCTGTTTTTAATGAGAAAACACAAAAGGTAGAAACTGAATATTTGAGCTTAACAGGTACAATAAGAAACTGTGCAGGTGGTCCAACTCCTTGGGGTTCTTGGATAACTTGCGAAGAAACTCAAACCAAAGCAGACGAAATTATCGAATTAGACCATGGTTATAATTTCGAAGTAAAAGCGACTTCTAAAATTGGTTTGCAAAAAGCCATTCCTTTAAAGGCAATGGGTCGTTTTACTCACGAAGCCATTGCAGTTGATCCGGCTACAAGCATTGTTTACCAAACAGAAGACGCTGGCGATGCTATTATTTATCGATTTATTCCAGAAAAGAAAGGCGATTTAACCAAAGGTAAACTTCAAGCACTTTGCATTATAGATCAACCATCTTGTGATACACGTAACTGGCCAGACCTTACTACAGAGCCTTTCCCAAGAAACCAGCCTTTTAAAGTATCTTGGATTGATTTAGAAGACATTGATGCGCCAGAGAGTGATTTAAGATTGAGAGGTTACGATAATGGTGCAGCTAGATTTGCCAGAAGCGAAGGCATGTGGTATGACAATGGAGAATTATACTTTGCTTGCACAAACGGTGGCAAACAAAACAATGGACAGATTTTTAAATATTTACCAGGCCCTTACGAAGGTACAGATCGTGAAAATGAGCAA
>PBYL01000336.1 GCA_002729595.1 Thalassovita sp.
AGATCTTAACTTTCATCGTAGAGGAGGTTATTTAGCTGTACCATTGCCGGTTGCTAAAGATAAGCCTGAAAAAATCGATGCTAGTAGAAGCACAATAGGCCTGCATATATCCAAAACTCTAAAAGATTTTTTTGATATAGGCTTAATCTCACCTGAATTATATGAGCATACAAAAGCAAGCATTTTGAATGTAAAACCATTCCCTTTTGAAACAAATGTGTCTATTCATAATGAAGGTAGCTTGTATAATTATCTCATGGAAAACACCATCGAAAAGCCTCATCTAGACATCAATAAATTTGAAATGTATTTAGCAAAAGCTGGATTTTTAGAAATAGAAGATTATTAAATACTTATATCATCAACCAACCTCTACCCACTAATTAGCATTAAATAAGCAGACTATCTAAAACAAAACTCTGATCTTATTTCATGTACACTTTTTTGGCTCTTCGCGTAAAAACTGGATTTTTTAAGCAAACGCTGTTTCTATTTTTCTTACTACTATTCATATTTCAACAAAGTAAATCCTTAGCGCAAATAAATTCTCTTGTTATTCAAGGTCGGGTTGTGAGCGAGAAAAATAACGAACCTCTCCCCTTTGCCACGATTTCTTTTAACAACAATAGAAAAGGAACGGTAAGTAATCAGCATGGAGAGTTTAGGTTGCTAATCCCAAATGAATTTAGAAATGATAGTTTGAGTATTTCGTTTATTGGTTATCAAACTAAATCATTTATTATCAGCGAATTAAATGGCAAGTTGCTCTGCAAGCTTCAAGAAAATGCGCAGCAATTGGAAGAAGTGACCATTACTGGTCTAACTGCCAAAACAATACTCGAAAAAGCCATCAATTTAATTCCACAAAATTACGATCAGTCGGCATTTACGAGTAAAGGTTTTTACAGGTTAACTTCCCAACGAGACGAAAAATACATTCATCTTTCAGAAGCTGTTTTTGATGTTTATCGAGCTAATCGCGACAAGACCACCGAATTTAAACTGGAAAAAATGCGGTCTATTAAAGACGAAAAAGCATCGCATGGTTTAGATCTTGGTTTAAAGCCCGTATCCATTTTCGAATATGATGTAATTCACTCTTTAGAGAAGCAAGAATTATTCAGCAAAAAGTACTTACAACATCATGAATTTATTCTTGAAGGAGTCGAGCAATTTGATGACACAGAAGCTTATGTTATTTCCTTCGACCAAGAAAATGATTGGAAGAAAGCAGGTTATAAAGGCAAGTTTTATATTGATACCGAAAACTATACTTTCTTGTATCTCGATTACCAACTCAGCCCAAAAGGGATTGAATATTATTCTTATGGAGATGCAGCTTTAAAAGCTTTAATGGCATTATTAGATATTCATATTAGCATCACGCATAGTCGATACCAAATATCTTACAAGGAAATTGAGGGGAAATATTATTTGAATAACACTCGAAATGAAACCACACTCAATTATAGAAGCAAAAGAGATCATTTTAACTTCGATTTGCATGCAAGAGCCGACTATCTAGTTACATCGGTAAATACTGTGAACAGCAAACCTTTTGATCATTCTGAGGTGATGGAAAAGGGAAAACTGATTGAAAACCAACATTCACTCTACGATCAAACATTTTGGGATAAGTACAACATCATTCTTCCGGGGCAAGATTTTAATGAGATAGCTAAAACAATTGAAGCTAGTAATGCCGCATTGGATTATAAAAAGGAAATTGCCCAGCAAATCAATAAGTTTCCCAAAGACAAAGGCATCAGAATCGATTCAATTTTAACTTTCTATAATGCTAAAGGCTTATTCAACGGGAATGCATTGGTGACTTACCAAGGTGAAACGATATTTGAAAAAAGCTTTAATAACAAACTCACTAATAACTCCCTAAAAAGTCAATTCAGAATAGGTTCTACGAGTAAGACTTTTACTTCGATGTTGGTGATGCAATTGGCAAACAAAGGTTTACTTAAACTCTCAGATGCAGTCTGCAAATACTTGCCTTATTACCCACATAAAAATATCAGTATCGAACAATTACTCACCCATCAGTCGAGCATTCCAAATTATACTGTAAACAATGAGTATGTAACTCAGCTATTTTCGAATGAGTTTGAGACCGAAGAGTTGATTAAACAATTTTGTAGCGATTCCCTACTATTTGAACCCAGCACAAAATTCCAATACTCCAATTCGAATTACATAATTCTAAGTGGTATAATCGAAAGTGTTACAGGTAAAAGTTATAGTGCTCTTTTAGAAGAAGAAATTCTTACACCTCTAAAAATGGAGAATAGCTATTTTGGTAAAGAGGATGAAAATCAATTCTTAGCCAAAGCATATTTGTATGGCGAACCTGAACCAAAAGTAATTACCCAAAACTTTAAAGGTGCAGGTGGTATTATTTCGACCACACAAGATTTGCTAAAATGGAGCAATGCTTTTGATAATGAAACACTCTTACCTAAAAACCTTATTGACAGTTTATGGATGCCAAGAGCAGCTTACATAGATTGGGATGCAGATTATGGTTATGGCTGGATGATTGATAAATACCTTTTCGAAACTTCAAAAAAGCATAAAATCTACTATCATCCCGGAACGGAAATGGGTTTTTACACTATGTTTTTAAAGCAGCCCGATGAGCAAATCACCATCATACTTTTAAGTAATACTGGTGATTTCCCCCGCTTCGACATTACCGATTTGATTTTACAAGAGTTGGATTAAATTATGGGCTATAATTATCATTAAAGAGCATTTTTTTACTGTGATTTAAAGACAAATTTTGGTAAATTGTCATTGATCCTTATCCATTGAATTTACCAAAGAAATCATGTTTTCAACTTCATCCTTTCCAATTCAAAAAGCTTTAGTTAAGCTTGATATATTCTTTATATTAATTGCAGTTGTTAGCTCTTGTTCAAATCCTCAACGAATTCCTGAAATGGAAACTGGAGGGCAAAAACCCATGTCTTCAGTAGAGTGGATTGATCAGGATACAGGGCACAAGTTGATTAAGCTAACTCGCTCAGGAGCTGATAATCGTAGTTTCTATTTTCATAATAATCCGTTTATTCCTGCTCAAGGTGATGAAGGTGACCTGATGGTTTTTTATGGAAGTGAAGAGGTAAGGAAATCAGATCATTGGTACAAAGGGAAAGACATCAAACAACTTTTTACCCTAAATTTAAAATCCCTAGAAATAAAACAGTTAACTCACCATCCAGCTTCCATCTCTGGGGAAATTGTTGGGAAAAAGCGAAGAGAAGTTTTTTACCAAAGTAGTGATACTGTATTTGCAGTAAATGTCGACAATGCGCAGTCTAGAATCATATATGTTTTTCCAGATAGCTTAACACAGGCAAAAATTACTACCTTAAATGCTGATGAACAATTACTAGCAGGGGTTTATAGCATTGCAGAAAAAGATTCTATCTTGAAAAATAATCCTAGAAAAGGTGATTATTTTAAATTGATTTATGAAGCCAAGTTACCTCATACCCTATTTACTCTAAATGTTGATGACCAAAAAATCTCTCAAATACATAGCGATTCTGCTTGGCTTAACCATGTACAATTCTCACCCACTGACCCCGAAAGACTCATGTTTTGCCATGAGGGTCCTTGGCATTTCGTAGACAGAATTTGGAGCATGAATATCCATGATGAAACTCCAATGCTTATGCACAAAAGAACAGTAGAAAGGGAAATTGCTGGGCATGAGTTTTTTAGTAGAGATGGAAAAACTATTTGGTTCGATTTACAAATTCCTAGAGGTGAAACATTTTATTTGGCAGGTGCTAATGTAGAAACTGGTGAAGAAAAGAAATACACCATGACTCGTGATGAATGGTCTATTCACTTTAATATTTCTCCAGACCAAAGCATTTTTGTGGGAGATGGCGGAGATTCTACCCAAGTAGCAAAGGCAAAAGATGGCATGTGGTTATACTTGTTTAAACCTGAAGGTAATAGTTTACACTCAGAAAAACTGGTCAATATGCAACACCATAATTATGATCTGGAACCAAATGTACATTTCTCACCAGATGGTAAGTGGATAATTTTTAGAGCTAATTTTGAGGGTAGAAGCCAGATTTATGCGGTTGAGATTGAAAAAGATAAATCCTTTTAAGTATCTATTAATCAAATGAAGACAACAATTAGTTTGTCTTCAAATACTAAACTATGCACTACCGGATGTAGGTTGTTATGATTATTATGCATTTTTAAAACTGCCTACTTTTTCATTTTATAAAATGGAATTTCTGCCCATCTTTTTCTAACTTTTATCTTGTCAGACATCAGAATTGAAAAAGCACAGAGTTTTTCTACGCGAATTAGATTTTTACCGGGCTTAAGATGCTCAATATCCAGGATCATTGTAAAGGCTTTTTGATGATCAATTTTCAATTTAACTTTTGCCCAATCTAAATTGCTAACCAGAGAATCATTTAAATACACTCTAAACAAATCAGGAAAGTTTTGTGGTATTTCCCAATCTATAGAATCAGGGATTTGGAATTCACCAGACTTTAAAGAGGCAATAGAAAACTCATCTTCTTGGTAGTGTACAATGTTTAATAAGAGTGATTCATTATACACTTGCTCTTTCTTTATAAATGCTCTCGCATATCTAAGCTCTTCATCATGATACTCTTCGTACCAAAAAGATTTATTTAACCATTCTAGCTCATCGTCGATATTGCTAATATTCGCATACATATCAAATCCATGCAAGTCTGATAATATATTCGGCATCGACAAAAACATGATGCAGTATACAAAGATCATCACCTTCCATTTACCCAAATTACTTTGGTAAATAGAAGATATAGTACTCGGTATAGAAGTACCTATCCACTGAGCAATTTTCGATTTTTTAAAAACATATGCTATCACAGTATATATGGCTGTCAACAACAAAAAGAGATAAATCTCCTCCGTACTATGTAGACCAAATAATATACTTACTCCAACTAATAGAAATAGTACAAAGGTAAATACTGTAAATAAAATGCCTGTATAGACTGGAAAACCGAACAAGGTGCTACACCAATTTTCTAGTTTAATTACTAGCTCTGTCGGGCTACGAAACTTGTATTCACTAAATGTTTTAAAGAGTTTAGTGTTATCAACTCCTTCTGGAAAAGCATAACTTAAACCTACCAAACCTGCCCAAGCAAGTCTCGAAAGCAGATGGATTATGAAGAATACTTTAAAGACATTAATCACAAAGGAGAGATACAAAAAGATTACTAATGAGCTAACAAAACTCACCGCATACTCTTGGATTAATATGGTGTAAAATTGGAATAACTTTGTTGGAACTATAAATAAAGACGTAAGTATTAAACCAGAAATAATTACTTCTGGCTCCCAACTCCTATTTTGTGTGTCTTTTAACCAATCTGGTATAGCAGAACTATTTGCAAACTTATCTTCAATATCAGTTTGACTGGTGTCTGTAAATTTATCTTCCATCAGAAAATTGCTGATTACAAATACAATCCAATTACTTTGATTTTATAAGCTTCACAATATAGTTAATGATGAAGATTATTCTACAAAGTCTGTAATCAATATTGCATTTATTGGCTATTTTCGATGTCTAATTTAGTTGTTTTTAATTCGCTCAATTTTGTAAAACGGGATTTCTGACCATCTTTCTCTAACTCTTAACCTTTTGAGGAACAATAAGGAATAAAAACAAAGCTTTTCTACCCTTATCACATTTTTACCGGGCTTTAAGTTTTCGATATTTAATTGTGTGGTAAAACCCTTCTGATAATTGGTTTGAAATTTTACTTGTGACCAGTCCAAATCTGATATCAGAGAATCATTTAAATATACTTTAAAAATATCTGATAGCTTTTCAGGTTGTTCCCAGCCCAATGAATCTGGAATTTGAATTTCACCCGATTTAAAGAAAACTAAGTTATATTCATCTTCTTTAAAATGAGCAATGTTTAATATTAGAGATTTATCGTAAACTTGTTCAGTCTTTATAAATGCTCTGGGGTATCGGAAGTCTTTGTCGTGATACTCTTCGTACCAGAATGATTTATCTAACCATTCTAAATCTTCGTCTATCGATTTTATATTGGCATATAGATTATCACCCTCCATATCGTTAAAACTGAAAGGCAACGATAATAAAAGTATAACATTTACGAATATCATTACTTTCCATTTCCCTAAATTGCTTTGGTAAATAGATGAAATTGTACTGGGTAATGAAGTGCCCATCCACTCAGCAAGTTTAGTTTTTTTGAAAACAAGAACTAATATTGTATAAGCTAATGCTAGAAACAAAAAGATGTATAGTTCTTCACCTCCATGGAATTCAAAATAGATACTTACTCCAACTAGTAAGATTAACACAAGGGTAAAAATGGAGAATATTATTCCTGTATAAACCGGAAAACCAAACATGGTACTACACCATTTTTCCAATTTAATTACCATCTCTGTTGGACTTGGAAAATGATATTGCCGAAAATGTTTAAATAGCTTGGTATTATCAACTCCTTCTGGAAAAGCATAACTTAAACCTACCAAACCTGCCCAAACAAGTCTGGAAAGTAAATGCACCACAAAAAATACTTTAAATACATTAATAGCAAAGGTGAGATACATTAAGATTATCCCGGCACTCACATAATGCACCGCATACTCTTGAGTCAATACCGTAAATAACTGGAATAGCTTTGAGGGAACAATAAATAAAGAAGTAAGTAGCAAACCAGAAATAATGATCTCTGGCTCCCAGCTTTTATTCTGTGTATCTTTTAACCAATCGGGTATAACATTAGAATTTTTTGCAGTGTTATCTTCAATGTTTGATTGTGTTGAGTTCGTAGATTTTTCTTCCATCAATTACTTTCAAATTATAATTACCTTCCTATTACTTTGTCTACAAAAGCAGCACAATATTACAAATTATGCAGTTTATAAAGCAATTCATCTTTATAAACTACATTTTAAAGCATGTGTTAGAAAATTAAATCTTACTTTTCATTCACTCCCCAATAAGCCATCATTAATATAGCTCCGGCAGTTCCGTCCATAGTTGGTTCGTTGGTAGAGTAATCTCCAATGTCGTCATGATAAACCACAAACTTGTTTTGCAAGTGAGCAAACTCGTCTTGCTCAGAAAGTGTCAATCCTTTTAAAGATTGATAAATGCTTGCGAATACAGGCCCATCTACCAAACCACCCGGAACTTCTTGCTTGGTTAAAGCCCAGATGCTCGTATGCACATCCACCGGATATTCTCCTCGCTGTGGCATATTCATAAACATAGAAGTTCCCCAAGGATTTCTACCAAATAACCAATCGCGCTGCTCAATCAAAAACTGATGATAAGCAAGGTCGCCAGTCATTTTCTCATACAAAATTACCTGAGCGATTAAACTGGTTAAGAGGTTATTAGAACACCAAATAAATGGAACTCCAATGCCATAAGGGTTTTGCTGTGCTCTTTGGAAGTTCTTTTCGATTCCGGCTTTGTAATAAGCTGCTAATGAATCTTTTAAATCTGGCTCTACCTGATCGTACAAAGCGTAATGCCCCATGTTGATGAATGGATAATATTGATAGTGAGCCGCAGAATCTAACTCCATCCAAGAAGTGGTGTTGGTCAATTTTGCATATCTCTTGGCATCGGTGAGATAGTTTTCATGTTCGGTGAGTTTGTACAACTCTGCCGCTGCCCATTCCATATCGTCAGACCAAGTTTCTTCATTATATCGATAAGGCGCTCCATAAGAATTTCCCTGCTGATAACCTTCTTGTTTCGTACCCATTGCATACAGCGAAATAGCCGCTTCTCTGCATTTATTTGCATAGTCAGCATCATTCAAATACTCTTCCCAAATTCTTGCCGCTAAAGCCATTGCTGCTGCTGATCTACCAGCCAAATTGGCAATGCCTGTGGCTTCACTTTTATACTTGTTTAAGCCCTGTGGTTTTCCCGTTGCAAAATATGCTACGCGATAACTATTTGCTCCCCAACCATAATCAGAAACATCTTCATCTGGCATTTTCCAACCTCTGTGGTCTCGGTCGTCTGCCACCTGATGAAACAATTGATCAGGTTTAGGATGTAACTTGTGAATCCAATCAAGTCCCCATTTTGCTTCATCGAGCACATCTGGAATACCATTCGGCTCAGGCTGACCTAAATGATTTACTTTATCGCCAAATCTTTCTGGAAAAAGCTCATAAGTCATCAACATATGTGCAGTTGCATAACTGCCTGTAATTAAATATTTTAATTGGTCTCCGGCATCATGCCAACCACCACTTACATCTACAAAAGTGGAATCTGGCATCGGACCATCCATGGCTCTGCCATCTCTTTGGTGGCAAACCATATCTAAAAATGGATTATAGCCGCATCTTTGCTGTCGCATAAAAACCAACAAAGTTTCTTCGGTTTGATCGTAGGCTTGAGATGAAATATCAAAAATGGATGAAGTATTTCCCGATTTTTTACCTTTTAAAAAATAGGTGCCTTCTTGCTTAACCTCAGTAAAATCTAATGTGTAATAGTATTTGAATTTACCCCAATTATCGGTTTTAGTTTTTTGTAGTTTGATGCTGCTTATCACTTTTTTATTGGCATCATCAATCAACTCAAACGATTCGTTTACCGCTTTTTCAGAGAAAACTACTGCAATTTTACTCTCATCTGGCAAGTATCCAATCTGATTAATTCGGATATAAGGCCCTTGTTGCGCAAAGATATTGAGCGCGCTAAAAATGAAAATCAGAGATATGTAAAGTTTGTTCACAGGATAAAGTATTTTGTAAGTTATGGTAATTTCTAAGGCAATATAAGCAGTTCGGTTAATGGTACAATTTGATAATTCTTTGCTTGTAAAGTATCAATTAGCTTTTCGAGTTGATGATAGAATTTATCGGTTCTTTCTTGAGCAGTGCCTATGTGAATGAGCAACATAAAGCCATTTAAGCCTGTTTGGCTTTCTTTTTCATATTGGATGATGCTATTGAAAATCTGTTCGCTAGATAGATAATTCTTCATATCTGGTGTGGTATAGTCTGCATTTGATCTGGTACCCGAACTAAAGTTAATCAATTGCAAA
>PBYL01000337.1 GCA_002729595.1 Thalassovita sp.
AACTAAAAATTACTACTAAAAAACGCCGAAGTCGTTTAATATTGTATTGTTTGATGTTTTAATAGTATTTGTTAAAAACTGTATTAATTCGAAAGATGAATTACTATCCCTATTTTTTATTACTTACAGGTATTTAACTAATATTATTTTGAGATATTTTAGTATTTTTTCAATAAAAAACCTGAGACAGTCATTACAACTATCTCAGGTTTATGCTATTAATTCTTTTCTTAAATTTTAGTTTTCGTTTGAAAGAGGAATCAACTTAGCAGATAAATCTGGTGTTTCCATATCTTTAGCGAATGGATACATCGGTCTTTTAATTCTTTTATACTCCAATCTTTCTAAGTATTGGTCAACACCACCTGGAGTAAGTGCCATAATCCAGTCGGCACGCATATCGTAAAGTTCAGGAACTAAGTAGCCGATTTTTACCACTACAATATCAGTTTCCTTAGGATTTAAGCCAACATCTGTAAAGTCTTTTATGTAGTGATAAGGCTTACGCTTTTTAGTTACGATTACATGCGCACTACCCACTTTTACAACAACTACAGTCTCTGCACTTCTATCGCCATGCTCTATAGCTTCAATTGTTCCTTTTAGCCTTACTGGTGGTGCAAAACGGTTATCAACATCTGCACCGGCAGTAGCATCTATTTCACCACCAACACCAATTTCTTCTGCTTTGGCTACAAAGTCAGGTCCGGGGATTGAAGCATATATTAAAGAAGGTCCATCGGCCTTTTTAAACTCTGGTCTTTTAAGAATTTCTGTGATTGTCCAAGTAACGTCACCGGCACCACCAGCAGTGGGATTATCACCAGAATCACTGATCATAAATGGCACTTTATCACTTGCAATTGCTTTATCTAAAGCTTCTTCTAAAGTAGCAGTAGGTGCAACAAAATCAAACTCATCTCTAACTGCCCAAAAACTTTCAGCAAGTTCTTCAGCAGCACTCACTACAGCTTCTTTGTCATCTCCGTAAGTCATTACAACTGCATGGTTTCTTGGCTCATCTGCCCAAGCATAACCAATCCAAATAGAAGCATCAATTACACCTTCTTGCTTAGTCGCTGGGTCAACTTTATCATACAAACTTTTAGCAGGCTCTACCCTTGTACTGGTTTGCTCACCAGGTAACAAAATTGGAACAGGAATCCACGCTTTGTAAGCAGGCCTGCCAGTGCCATCTTCTAATCGAGTAAGTAGATTATTTACCGCTCTTTCTTTGGTTTCGTATCTGTCTTCGTGCGGCGCCATACGGAAACAGGTAATTAGGTCACTATTTTTAGCCAATCTTTCAGTTACATTACCATGTAAATCCATAGAAGTAGAAATCAATGTTTCCATGCCAACCACTTCACGAACTCTCGTGATAAAATCTCCTTCTGGATCGTCTAAACCAACCACACTCATCGCTCCGTGGATATCTAAATACAAACCATCGTAAGGAAGGTTTTGCTTCAATTTCTCTAAAATTTGAGAAACAAGTGACTCATAAGTTTCTCTTGGTACTGCTCCACCTGGGATAGCCGAAGCATACATAGCCGGATACCACTCTGCTCTTTTTAGATGTGGGCCATCTTCTTTTAAAAAAGGATAGTTTTTATACATCTCCTCTCCTACGCTTTTACGAAAAGCATCTTCATAAGAAAGAGCGGGAGAAAATGTACTAGATTCGATAGCTATACCTGCAATAGCTACTTTCGGTTTTTTGCCACCGTCTGCATCTTGAGCACTGTTATCTCCTGAGTTTGAAGAAGTACATGCAGCTAATGCAAACAGGTAAAAGATAGTTGTGTAATACAGTATAATTTTCATGTTGAAGTTTTAATTTACAATGAAGTAAAGTTATAAACCACAAGTTAAAACTGTATAATCGAATTTTAAAATAAAGAGTGAAGTGGGAAGAAGAGTTATCCAAATTTGAAATTCTTTAACATAAGAAATTGCAAATTTCCCACTCCCCTTATCTTTACCTTAATTAATCGAATTGCATAATAGATAAGTTGAAAATGTATACATCTGAGTTTTTGGCAAAATATGGTTTTACAGAAGAAGAATGGACTAGTTGCTTAAAGGTACTTAGCCAATTAAAAGACAATCCTTTCGAAAATCCGGATAATGATCGGTTTGGAGCACTTGTCACTAAAATCCATAAAACAGCAAAAAAACAACTCAGAAAAAGTGCCTATCAACAAGATAAAAGCGCTGACTTGGCTGTACTCAAACAAGCAACAATTGCCAAGAATGCTTTAAACGGCAATACACTTTTTGATCATAATACATCCGAACAGAAAGACACTTATACCGATTTAAACTTTCCGAAAAACTGCTATAGTTGCAACCAAGCGTATCAAAAAGTACATTTTTTCTACCATCGCTTATGCCCTGCTTGTGCCGAGTTAAACTACAAGCACCGTAACCTTAAAGTCGATCTTAGTGGCAGAAATGTAATACTTACTGGTGGAAGGGTTAAAATAGGTTATGCAACCAGTTTAATGCTATTGAGAAGCAATGCAAACCTGACTGTTACTACACGTTTTCCGGCTCTGGCTTTAGCACAATTCTCTAAAGAAAAAGACTACGAAACATGGAAAGATAAACTCACTGTGTATGGTCTGGATTTACGAAACTTAAGTGCGGTAGAAGAATTTATCAGTTATTACAAGTCTCAATATAAAAGCCTAGATGTGTTGATAAACAATGCTGCTCAAACCATTAAGTATGAAAAAGATTATTATCAACCTTTAATAGCAAAAGAAAACAAGTTACTGCCTGCTTTTAGTCAACAAAAAAGTTTTACTCAAAACCAGACTCCGGTTATAAGCGATACAAAAGCTTTAGAGTCGATAAAACAATCAGTTTCTGATTTAGCTCTAAATAGATTTGGGCAGCCTGTAGACTTGCGTACAAAAAACAGTTGGAACAGCACTTTAGAAGAAGTTTCTACCTATGAGTTACTTGAAGTAAATCTTATCAATCAGATTTCCCCATTCTTACTCATTAGAGAATTTACTCCACTGCTAAAAGCATCTACTTTCGCAGAGAAATTTATTATTAATGTTACCTCTTCTGAAGGGCAGTTTAGCTATCACAACAAAACCATTTTTCATCCACACACAAACATGACAAAAGCTGCTTTAAATATGATGACCAAAACATCTGCGGCAGCTTATGCAAAAGATAAAATCTTTATGAATAGTGTAGATGTAGGTTGGGTTTCTACAGGTGCACATGAAATTCTAAGAGAAAAACAATTTGAAGCTGGTTATATACCTCCACTAGACCCTGTAGATGGAGCTGCTCGTATACTCCATCCTGTTTATGAGGGTTTGGAAAATAAAGTTTATATTGCAGGCGAATTGTTGAAAAATTACCAAATTATCGATTGGTAACCACTAAACAGTGGAAAATTCAGTTTATTAAATATTACAAAAATACGCACAGGTTGTTGGTACAATTTGGAAGCACGCCTGCCCGCCAAGCAGGAGGTTACAGGTTCGAATCCTGTACAACCTGTGTCCTTATTTCTTCACTTCTTAATAATTACCAGCTCTTTTTCAGGCTCTATAGGTTCTTCAACTACATTTACTTCTTCTTTTTCATTTTCGTTTCCTTGCTTTTTGGGCCATATATGAAAACCACCAGTAAAATATGACTCTATCCTCCATGTTCCCCAAATGCCATTTTCATCTGCGTGGCCTTTGTAATAGACACTATGCGCTCCGCTATATGTTTTTGTCATAGTTACAGTGCCTGTTTCTTTGTCGTAAGTCCCATTCCAACGGAAACTGCCAATGCCATCAGAACCGCCACCTTTTATCTGGCCATTTTTAAATTCCAGATTGCATTCCATCTTATACTTTACATTAATTTGAATATAGAAACCCTCCCAATCTCCACTAGGAAAATCCGGATGCATTTCCATCTTATCATTTGACTCTAGAGACATAATATTATTAGGTTTTGTGATTCATATTATGTGTTAGTTATTTCAGGAGGATTTCTCAGCAAAGCTTAATTACCTGAAACCCTTTATATAGTAAGCTTCATAAATCATGGGAGTAAGATAAGAATATGGTATCCAACAGAAACCGGTTCCATTACCCCAGTTTTCGAAGTTATTTTTCAAAAGAAAATAGCCTTTATCTCCTCCATTGTAAGCATCGTCGTAACCAACTATACAAGCAGCATGGTTAGAAATACCTCTTTTAAATTGACTCACATAATCGAGCGTGACTTGATCTGGCAAATCGTAATCTATTGAGCCAACCGTCAAGTTTCGCACAAAGTCGTTTTGCCACATGCCGATAATAACTGGATGGTCTTTACTCAAAGCAGATTTAATCCAATCTACATTACTATCTGAGTATTTGTTGTGTACTTTTAATCGCTTGTAATCGGTAATTCGTTGCCAATGTACTTTGGGTGACACTTGCTTTTTAATATCAGAAAAGCGGAGACAGCCACAATCAAAATCGCTGCTAAAAACGGTTCCGACTTTTTTTAGAATTTTTAAAGCTTTTTGTGCAGTGCCTAACTGGTCGCACATTTTACTTCTTTTATAAAACCACAGAGACGAATTGTGGTAACTAGCCACCACTCCTGCTGAATAGGTTGTATTCTCTACCTCGCTTCTGTTAGTGATATTATGCATAATGTTGAACTCGGTACTTAAGCCCGAATAAGCCACAGCATAAGCATAACATGTACCTGCATATTGATATTTGTAAGTTGGGCAATAGCTTGATAAGTTGTTTCTAGTTTTTGTCATAAGAATTATTATAGTTTCCTTGCGAAAACCAACTCTCACTACATTTTGTTAGATTTCAACTCTAAAAGCTATCGCTATTTTTATTTAGATTCTTTCACGGGGCTAGTCAATAAAACATAGCCGAAAGCTGCAGCGAGTACGATATAAATTGCTGTAAAGCTGATGATGGTAGTTTCAAACTGTTGGATGTTGAACACAATTTTAACCAAAGCCAGCGCAACTACTGTAAAGTGCATTACATTGGCAATAGCAACAGGCCGGTTATATATACCGCCAATAAGAGAAGCTTTACTCATCCAGTTGAGCATGGCAAAACCCATATACAAAGCGCCAATTATCTGTAAAAAAAGTGTGCTTAGTTGAGTAACCTGTAATTTGAAAAAAGTGAGTATTTCTTGTGGTATAAATGATAATGCAATGCCTAACAAGCCCAAAAAGCCGGCACTTACTCCCATTAATAGCTTTGTATTCATTATTAATTTTATTGATAAAAGAACTATCTTATTAGTAGCAAGCTTGGGAGATTATTACAAAAATGGAGTTTTAAGTTATTTGAGGAGTCTAATGTTAATTACCTTTTCCCTCATAAAACTCTGCAAACAAGTAATCAACAAAAGTCGTGAACAATTTATGTTCAACAACAGGTAAGCTATTTCTTTCTAGTAGGTCTAAATATGCATGAGGGTTATTATATATCAACTTACTAACTTTCCCATCAATAGAGATTTCAAGTTCATATATTACTCCATCCATCACCATTGAAAAAAAATTATCATTTTTCAATTTCAAACTCTTTCCATTGTAATTTAAACTGAGTGCAATTTCACTTTGATTTTTGATATTGTTGTCTAGAAATGTATTTAAAGAGTCCTCAAAAGCTGACCAATCAGTTTCTTTTTTGCTAACAAAGTGCTGTCTTTTTCCTTTAAAATTTAAACCTCTGCTAAATTGCCAACTTCCGTTTTCAGTTTTTGTAATAAAAATAAACCGTTTATAGCTCGTAAGAAATGTAGTTTCTTTTAATAATAGGTAAGTATCAACTGAATCAAGAAATTGCTTTTGCTCAGCTCCATCAAAATATGAAACACTTAACTCTTTGTAATTTGAAGATTGCGCTTGAATAGTATCAATAGGCAACAGACAAAATATCAGTAGAACAAAAAACTTCATAATTAATCCTACAACTGCTGCATCACTTGCATTAAATTGTTTTGCCCCCAGTGATCTACATATTTCCCATCTTTTAACCTTACCATATCAATCACGGTAATTTTTACTTTTTTACCTGTGGCTTGTTTACCCATCATCTCGCCCAAGTGCGTACCTTCAATTGTTTTTAGTGAAGAAACCAAATCGTTTTCGGCAGTTTGCTCGTGAATGGTGATGCTTAAATCAGGAATACCTTGATGCAAAATTTCTCCAAATTTAATTAAGCCAGTTACATCGTTAGGAAAGCCCGCTGGAATAGTATGGTTTACAAATTCTTCTGAAACAATGTCTTTTAATATATTGGCATCTCCGCCTTCTAAAAACTCTTTGTTAAAGCGGTTTACTACATGTTTGTTTAAATCTAAAGTATTCATTTGTCGTTATCGTATGCTTTAATCCATTGATGAACAGACCTTAAAAAATCTCTGGGAGCTACCAGATCGAAACTTACTTTTTCGTTATTAGTGCTTTTAAACTCTCTATAATTAAAGATATATCTACCATTATAATCTTTCACATTGGCATGATAGCCATCGGGAATTTTATCTGGATTCTTTAATGCTTTTAAGTTAAAAGCTTCAATAAATGCAGCAAGCTTCTCTTTACTAATACTCACATATTTTACTGTAGGATCAATTATATATTCTTTGCTGTAGTCTGCCAAAACGTAGGCTGGTCGAGGCGCTACACCACCATCATTAAAATAAAAAAATACAACTTGCCCACAGGTTTTACATTTTAATACATCGCAATTATGCAGCGGATAAGCACCTATAAACACTTTTGTATCATCTGAAGATTGGATGCTTAAATAGCTGAGATAACCATAGGTATCATCGTACAAACCACCAATTTTCTCAAAAAGCTTGTGTTCAATTTTATTACTTACATGCCCACAAGCATTACTGCTTACATTATCTTTTAGGTAAGTATTTAAGTTCTGATAATTTACTTCCATTACAATTTTAGACCGCTATAAATTTCCATTTAAATTAGTCAGTCTATCTTGTTCATCAAAATCGGCGACTACTGACTTGCCAAGTCGCAAGCCTTCTACTTTATTTTCAGAAAGTTTTACCTTAAAGCTTCTGTCTATTAAATAATTGATAAAAGTATTTTTATGATTTAGCTCCATGCTGCTAATTAATTGCGGGAACTTCGTCATAATTGGCTCTACCCTATCTCTATCTATTGGAGCAATATCGTCGCTTTCGATTGTTACTACCAATGTGCCTTGACCATAATTGGCGCAATAATAACTTTTAGCATTAAACAGGCCGCAGGCGATCATACCTACTTTATGCTCAAAGTTTTGATCTACAGTAAAATGTGGATCTATCAACTCTTCTACCTGTTTATCCTCACCTAAAGTTTTTAGCTGATGTGATTGTAATAGCAAATCGTTCGGGATACCGCTTTGCGTATTTGCCCAGCCCCACATCCACGAGCTGTCGTTAAAGGAAAGAGAACCTATTACTTGCACAGGAAATGAAAGCTCAGAACCAAAAGAAATGGTGCCAGTATTCATATCGAATTGCCAAGAATTATCTCCGATTACCTCGCCAAATAACAATTGTTTTTCGAAAGAAAGTGCGGCGTGGTGTTCAAAAAGCTCATTAAAAGAAGTCCAATCTTTTTTGGAAAGTTTATCAAAACCCTGCTCTTTGGTTTTGTCTTCTTTATCTGACTTAAAAAGTTTATCGAATAGACTCATCTGGTGTATTTTATTATTTTAGATAAAATGAACAAAAACTGCTCTTTTATACTTATTTAAGCCAATTTTTTGTGATTTCGTTTATTAATTCTTTATAAACTTTTATAAGGCTGGTATCTATAATACTTTGGAGTGGAATCTATACGTACATGTAGCCAACTTACGCCCAAACCTGCGGTACTTAACCACCTTGGCGATTTGCTAATTAACTTGCCATATTCTTGTGCTACCAACTGCCACATTTCATCTATTTGCTTGGGTGGAGCATTTCTTACAAAGTCTGCCATATGCGCATAATGAAAATCATCGCTCACATCTATAGGTACAACTAACTGCGCATCGCCTCTTAAATTTGGAAAGGTAACTACCTGTTTAGCAGTGGTAAAATACTTTAGAAAAGGCGATTTATCGGCTATAATATTTGGCAGCGTATTGCTATTTACTGCAACAAATTCAAATGCTGTATTGAGCAATTCGGTAGTAATCGGTTTTACTTCCCAGTAATAACCCTTAAAAGGACACTTTACCAACACATCTGTTAATAAGTCGCGAAACTCTGCAGATGTAGCCATCAGGTTAATTACTTCTTTAAAAGAAAGAATTTCTCCTTTGTGAGTAAACTTATATTTTTTTACCCTACCGGGCTCCAAAAACTCTTTTACAACTTCCATAAATAAATTTAGAGAAAGTAGGTGATAGATTTAAATTTCAAAAACCACTGGTGGATTCACCAAACCTTTGTCAGAATCCATATTTGAGGCATTTATATATTTTGTAATTGTATTTTCTAACACTCCATAACTTGCATGCACATGCCCGAAAATATGAATTTTTGGTTTCACATAAGTTAGCTTCTTTTTTAATTCTTCGCAACCCAGTACCATACCCGAAGCAGATTTATCTAGTATGCCTTTGGGTGGTGTATGTGTAATTAATATATCTGTATTTTTAGGAATTAAGCGCCAGTGTTTGTTCATGGCATTGCCTCGTTGTACTCCAAATGCCCAACCAATTAAATCTGGCTGCACCGGAGAGCCCCAAATATTTAAGCCGTTTAGCTTAAATCCACTATCATTTAAATAGGTAATACCTGAAGGAATAAGCGATTGAAAATCTTTGGGTTTATCAGCTGCAAAAAAATCGTGATTGCCACCTATAAATATTTTTGTTTGGTAATTGAGTGACTCAAACCAGTTTAGAAAATCGTGCATTTGCGCAGTGTCTCCCAAATGGCAAAAATCTCCACCATGTATAAGTACATCTCCTTTGGGTAAAGTAAGTTCTCTATGATACCCGTGCGTGTCGGATATTACGACAAATCTCATAATAGAAATTAAAATTGAGAATGATTAATAAACCTGGAAACCTCAAGAACTAGCTGTTTTGGATTTTCCTTTTTTTAATCAATGCGCCCAGTAGAGTTGTTATCCATTCTTGCTCAGCATCGCTGGCTTCTTCTAAAAAGTAAGTGGTTTTGGATTTGCTAATTAATGCGGGCATTTCTATACCTGCACCAAAAGTCCATTGTAGTTTCCAAACATATCTGAAATTTTCAAAAATGGAAAAAATATTCGCCTTTAAATGTTTCATCTTCACTACTTGTATATCATCTAAATGAAACACTAACTTTTTTTCTTTAAAAGGCTTTTGTTTTATAATGGTAAACTTGTCTTTTGTAAGTATGAGTGTTTGGGTTTCTTTAATTGAATTATAAAGTTGATAACCCATAAAGGCAGATATCAACAAAAATGGAATGGTGAATACGATAAAAATAGCATTGCCTTGCATTACCATAATTGGTATTGAAGTTAATATCCCAAGCGGTAAAATGGTAAAGATTAAATAAGGTATGTCTGATGCAGTAAAGCCTTTGGCAGGTAAAAATATTTCGAAACCTTCTCCCAAACCTCTTTTTAATTCGACCTTAGAGCCTGTTGGCGGAATAATAAGTGAGTTTTCGTCGATAGAGCTAGCCAACTCGCTGGCTTTGTATAAAGAATTACAATTGCTGCACTTGGCAAGATCTGTCGCTATATTGATATCAATAGGATCAATTGTATGATCACATTTGGGGCAGGTTAACTCCATTGTTTGTACAAGTTCAGTCAAATATTATTTCTGTTTTATTGAAGTGCATCTCCCCACTGCCCTACATGCCTTTTCTCAGGGATTAATTTTATATATACATTAAAGAAAGCTTCTTACTGTGAAATTGTTTATTGTTCGCTGGGAAAGGGATAGTGTATTTAAAAAGATGAATAAGAGAATATCAGGTTTTAGCTGTTAGTTTTCTTAAGTCTGCAATCTCTCGATCAAATATCTTTTTCTTAAACTTAGTCACAGAATTCCCTATATTTCCAACACATGTATCTGTCCATAACCCATACCTTTCACTATCAAAAGCATACACTACATATTTTTTGAATAGTTTGAATCGCATGCCACAAGTAGCTCCTTGTTTTGCTGTTGCTATCTTTATTACTTTTCTATGCTCTCCTTTAAATTGTTCAGATACTATAATCGAGTATTCAAGATATTTATATTTTAAATATTTACCTGATTCTAACTTTTCATCAGTTGTATAGGTTTTCACCTTTCTACTAATTACCCTACCCACAAAAACGATATCTGACCTATTCATTTCCTCTTCCATTACCTCACCTCCACCACAAGAACAAGCAAACAAATCAATAGAAGCAAAAAAAAGTATTGAAATGATGAGGAATTTTAGTTTCATAACATCATATTTATAAAAGAATAAGCCTTTGTAACTGAATATTTAACTACAGTAGATATACCTTTAATTCTTAAAAATATCTCATTACAACATGCTTTCCCTTTAAAATAAACTTCTTGATTTACGATTTCATCGTAATTACTTAAAGGAATACCAAGAGTGCTAAAATCTTGCTTTGTTAAGTTGATATCAGATTGAAATTTATTTACTTCGAAACTAATCACATCAATCATAAACTCCATAGAGGTTTTATCATAACCTGAACATGGTACTGAGAAATGAATATTTTCAGAGTAAGATGTTTCTCTTTCTATAATATTTAAAATATCTGCTTTTTCACCTCTCCTTGCCAAAGCCCAAACTCCGTAGCTTCTTACATTAGGATGTGCTGATTCAGCCATAAACATTTTAACCTCATTGGTAGACATAATAGAATATAACAGCTCGAATACACTATGATCATCAGAAAGTATTCCCCTACCAACTACCTTATGCTTTACTTCTGGCAAGTTTTGATATATAGATTCAGATAAATAACTTATACCAGAAAAGATGAATAGCATTCTTAATCCAAAAAGGAACAGAGAAATTAATAAAGCCCTACCAATAGACAGCATCAATATTACCATTCTGGCATCTTCTTTATTACCTAAGTGTTCGGAAAGAGTAGACATACATTCGATTTTATAAATGTTTTAAGTTATATAAATATTGATAAAATATCTACTACTATGACTATGGTTTAATCAATCCCTATAATAGAAAGGTCTTTGGGTTTGAGTTCGCTGGTAATGAGCCTGTCTTTTACTAACTCTTTTATTTTTTCTGTAAGAATATCTATACTTCTCTTTTTAGCATAAGGCCTTTGGTATACAAGACTAATTTCTCTTACTGGTAGCGGAAATTCAAAATGTCTGGTTTTCTGCTTCTTTTCTTCGGGCATTAAATTATAGTATAGCTCTGGCACCAACGTACAACCACCAAACTGATCGGTAAGATTTAATAATGTATCGAATGAGCTAGCATCGAAGGTGAGGTTTTCTGGCCCAACAGACTTTTCTCTAATATCGCAAATGGTTGAGCTCTGGTTTCTAAAACAGTTGCCTTCTTCTAACAACCATATTTTCTTATTTTGGATATCTGTAGGTGAGATGTATTTCTTGTTACTTTCTTGTATGCCGTATACCATCATGGCTTCGTAATACAGAATATTTTCTTCGAGCACATCGTCTCCCAGTGGCGAAGCCAATATACCAATATCTATCTTTTGCGAGATTATCTGGTGCTTTAATTCTTCTGTAGTAATCTCTGTAATATTAAAGTGTAAACCCGGATACTCCTTTAGCAGAGTAGGTAATATAATAGGTAGCAAAGAATTGGCTATCGTCGGTATTATCCCCAAACGGATTACTCCACTCAACCCTTGAGACTCTTGGTTATTTAAAGTAAGCATCTCGTTGCGGTTGGTAAGTATCTTTTTTGCCAGTTGAATTATCTGCTCTCCTTCCTCTGTAGTTTTAACCGGTTGACGTGACCTGTCGAACAAAACCATGTTTAATTCAGCTTCCAGTTTCTTAATCATCGCACTTAAAGTTGCCTGCGTTACACAACAACTTTCAGCAGCTTGCGCAAAATGCTTGTGCTGATCTACCGCCAATACATATTCGAGTTGCTGGAAATTCATGATAGATGCTGTCTATTTTGTTTATAGAAATATTTAATCAAATCTAATCAACAAAGTATATACATTTGCATAGATAAAATACAAATAACAAAATTTTTAAAACTAAAGACATGGCATTCACTGGAAAAAAATTCCCAAATATTGATGTTGCAGCTATGAACGAAATGGGTGACACCATTTCAGTAAATATTTTTAAAGAAGCAGTAGAGAACAAAAAGAAAGTTTTACTT
Organism: Thalassovita sp.; assembly: GCA_002729595.1. Taxonomy (GTDB): domain Bacteria; phylum Bacteroidota; class Bacteroidia; order Cytophagales; family Flammeovirgaceae; genus Chondrinema. Next base: position 12,358 of record PBYL01000337.1, read on the forward strand.
TTCTGGTATCCAAAAGATTTCACTTTTGTTTGCCCTACTGAGTTACACGCTTTCCAGGAGGCTTTACCAGAATTTGAAAAAAGAAACACTATTGTAGTTGGAGCTTCTTGCGATACTGCTGAGGTTCACTTTGCATGGTTAAACACTGCAAAAGACAATGGTGGAATCGAAGGTGTTACTTACAACCTTCTTGCAGATAGCAACCGTAACCTATCTTCTATCTTAGACATCCTAGATGTTAGCGAGGTAATTTACGACGAAGAGTTAGACGCTGAAATCAAAGTTGGTGACAACGTTACTTACCGTGCTACTTACCTTATCGACGAAGAAGGTACTGTATTCCACGAAGGTATCAACCACATGCCTTTAGGTAGAAATGTAAAAGAATTTATTAGACTTATCGACGCTTACGCTCACGTACAGCAACATGGTGAAGTTTGCCCTGCAAACTGGGAAGAAGGAAAAGAGGCTATGAATGCTAACAGAGATGGCGTTGCAAGTTATTTAAGTACTCACTAAAATTTAAAATTTTATCAGCTATGTTCCAGGAATTAACAGATGATACCCTTAATGAAGTGGTAAAAAGCAATGAAACTGTTCTTGTACAGTTTTCAGCAGGATGGTGTGGCAATTGCCGTATTATGAAGCCAAAATTCAAAAAAATGGCTAGAGAAAACGAAAGTGCTACTTTTGTTGTCGTTGATGCGGAGAAGTTTCCTAACTCTAGAAAACTTGCTTCTGTAGATAACTTACCAACTTTTGCTGCATTCAAGAATGGTGAATTTGTTAAGCAGGTACAAACTAATAAAGTAGAATCTTTAAAAGAATTAGTAGATGAGGTTACCAGTAATTAAGCATATCCACGAATTTATTAAAGAACACGATCAGGATTATATAATTGAAGCAGTTGAAGTGCTTGAGCATATTACTGAAAGTGAAGCAATTAAAGACGAAGAATTGGACGTGTTAGGAGAAATGCTTTCGAATATGCAGGGAGCTTTAGAAGTTCGTGAATTAATAAAGCAGGGGAAAACTGAAAAAGAAGCCTTGAATATCTTTATGAAAAGAGTCACTGGCTCAATAGACAGGTAACTTTTTCTTCTTGATAAATAGATTCCAGGATGTATACGAGTAGTATACATCCTTTTTTTATGTCAAATTTCTTTTAATCACATCAGAAAATGGCAGTTTTCCACAGTGTTGATAAGTATGTTGATAACTTCTACTTATTACTGATTGATGGAACTAAATCATTTGAAAAATCTGGATATTGTTACCACAGGTATCGTCTAAAACAGCCAGTTTAGTTGGCCCCATTACTGTAGGCTGCATGCTAAACTTTACACCTGCTGCACTTAATCGCTCAAATTCTTCATCCACATTATCTACAGAAAAAGCTGTTGCAGGTATACCTGCCTCATACAAAGCTTTCTGAAAAACTTTAGCAGGCTCAAAACCCAGTGGCTCTAATACTAGTTCTACACCGTCTTGCGCTTCGGGCGAAACTACAGTTAGCCAGCTATGCTCTCCCATCGGAATGTCTGTTTTCTTAATAAAACCCAGCTTTTCAGTATAAAACTTAAGCGCTTTTTGCTGATTATCTACCATTAAACTTGTTAGCGTAATTTTCATAATTTCCTTTTTTTAATGATAAATATCTGGGCTTTTTAGCAGATGGATTTATTTAAAATTGCTTTTTTGCTGAACCGAAGGTGTATTTCCTGTATAACTTTTATAGAAAGCAGAAAAAGTAGAAAGACTATTGAAACCTACTGCAAAACAAACTGCGGTAACTGGAATACCCTCACTCAACATGCTCTTGGCTTGCTTAATTCTTACTTCTCGCAAATACTGATTAGGTGTTTTGCCATAATACTTTTTAAACATCCTAATGAAATGAAACTTAGACAAACAGGCTTCTTCGGCAATAGCATCTAAATTAAGCTCTTGCCCAAAATGATTATCCATTAAATGCTTTGCTCTAATGATGTATGTAGTGAGGTATTCTTTTGCATATAATTGCTCACTAAGCTTTTTTACCGTGTTTGCATAGAAAGTCATCTGGCTAAATTTTTCTATAAATTTATAGCATTTCAAGATGTTTTACTAAGTGGCCATTTCCAAGCGAGCCAAACTATGTAAGCGGTAATGATACTCTCTGTAATAGCTAAGAATACATAGAAACTATACCAAGCAGATATGGAATTCACTGCAATAAACAACATCATTAAAGTGAATACTACACCAAAAATAATATTTAACCACCTCGATATTACTGGCTTTAAAAGTACAGAAAGGCAAATCATTAATGATGGAATTACGAGAACTAGCGTGGCTATAAATAATTTACTGGGAGTATCTAGCATGTTTTCACCACTCAGCAATCCATTTACTTTTTGGGGAACATACAATTCGAAATAATCTCCATAGATATAGCAAAACATCAAAGAAATCCATAAAGCAGATAATTTGAGTTTCACATTAATCTTATAATCTTCAAGTATTTGTCTTTCCATTTTCTAGCATTTATGGCAAGATGACTTGAAAAGAAAAATGGTTGCTTATGGGTTGTGATTTAGAATTGGATGTAAATGTTTATAATGTATTTTTGAAATAGGCTTAAATCAAAGCGCTCCTGATTCTGGCCAGTATCTCCAATGTGTATTAGGCGGTAGAGTCGGCTTGTAATAGGAAGCATCTTTATTTACAATTACTTTAGCAATTAGCTGCCAAGTTTCATACGAACTTGGGCGATCATTTTCCCAAGCTTCTTTGTTATACTTGTCATCCATCATTTTCTTATGCTTATAATTTCTCACAAAATCATGATAACTCTGATCTACTGAATTAAATGAGCTTATATTCTCCTCATATATTTTTCTAAAATGCGATTCAGAAAACCTTGGCTGATAATACATGTAAAAATCTTTGTGATACCATTCATCAAGAACTAGTATTTTATTTAGTTCCTGAGGAATACATGCATAAAGTTCTTGATCAGTTGCTCTAAATAAGTTTTCATATTTTGTAATCAGTAGTCTACCTGCGTCTTCAATTCTAATTCCTTCTGTGTTAAATTCATCATCTTCAATTCCTAAGCTGAGGTAATCCTGCTTGTTTTGGCTAACTTCAATCTTATTTCCTCTAACTTCCCAAAATACTGTATCTAATATAAGCTTGTCTACATCTATAGTTGTAGCAAAACTTTCAAGATCAAGTGGAGAATAAACTTTTGAGTTTACGATACTACCATTATCTTTTTCAAGATTAGACAGGCAATTACCATAATAGTAAATTTCTAGTCCGATATATCCTGCCCTTGGATCATAGCCTAACCTCTCAATTGCTATTGCCCAATTAGTGCTATCCCCTACAAAAACATTTAATCTAGTATCAATTAAATATGAATAACTATCCCCAAGCGACACAAATGAACTATATAATCCATCTTCAGAGTAATCTAGGGTGTTCAGTATTTCATCTTCCATTTTAGACTTATAATCTCTTTTCCCTTCAAAATTTTCCTTTAATTTATCACATCTAGACAAAAAGAATATTAGAAATACTGAGATAAAAAATTTCATAGCTCAATGTATATAGCTTAAAGTATAAAAATACTTAGTCAATTTTAAACTTTTTTTCAAACTTTCTCTCTACTACGCAAATACTTTGCGCAGTCGCCCTTCATTATTGTAAAAACAAATAATACAACTATGAAAATTACAGGAAAAACTTTAGTCGACTTAGGTTACAAACCGGGAAAATGGTTTAAAGAGGCTATTACACAGGCAAATGCACAGCAATTATCTGGAACAGCACTTACTGGCTATTTAGATAAAGTAGCTCCTGTAATAATAGACCCACATCAAGAAAGTATCCCTTTCTTTAAAAATATTCGTGCAGAACATGAGGAGGAAAAGAACAATGTGCAATCGGTTTTTAAAACCATGAAAGCACTCATGAAAACTCCGACAGTGGTAAAAGGCGCTGTAATGCCAGATGCTTGCCCAACTGGTGCAGTAGGACAAATACCTGTTGGCGGTGTGGTAGCGACAAAAGATGCTATTCACCCAAATATGCATAGTGCAGATATTTGTTGCTCGGTAATGATGACTTCTTTAGGTTTTATCGATCCTAAAAAAGTATTGAATGCCGCACAGCAGGTGACTCACTTTGGTGGTGGTGGTCGAACAGATTTATTTCCTTTTCCAAAAGAATTAGAAGAGCAGATTGCTGCAAACTATTTCTTTCAGGATACTGGAAGCATGATCTTGGCAAAAACTCATTTGGGAACACAAGGTGATGGAAACCATTTTCTTTTTGTAGGGAAATCGAAAAAAACAGGCGAAACAATGATGGTAACACATCATGGAAGCCGTGGTTTTGGTGCTAACCTTTTTAAAAAAGGGATGAAAATCGCTGAAGCTTTCAGAAAAGAACTTTCGCCTAAAACTTTAAAAGGTAATGCGTGGATTCCGTACTCCGAACGAATTGGTAAAAACTACTGGGAGGCTTTGCAACTAGTTCGCGCATGGACAAAACTGAATCACGAAACCATCCATAACGCGACTTGTGAAATGCTAAAACTTGAGCCACAATTGCGTTTTTGGAACGAGCATAACTTTGTTTTTAAAGAGGGTGATATGTTTTACCATGCCAAAGGAGCTACTCCGCTTGACGATAAATTTGTTCCAGACTCTTACAAAGGTTTGCGATTAATTCCTTTGAATATGAGTGAGCCTGTATTAATCGTAAAAGGGCAAACTACTGAGAGCAACCTCGGTTTTGCACCTCATGGAGCTGGACGAAATATCACTCGTTCACAGCATAAGCGAAACAATGAAGCTCGTACTGTAGAAGAGATTTTCCAAACAGAAACTGCTGGGTTAGATGTACGTTTCTTCTCTGGTAAAATCGATATTTCTGAATTGCCTTCTGCTTATAAAAGTGCTAAAAATGTACAGCAACAGATGAAAGAATTCGGTTTAGGTGAAGTAGTAGACGAAATTCTACCTTATGGATGTATCATGGCTGGCGATTGGAAAACTGATCCACCTTGGCTGAAAAAGAAAAAAGCCGCTTAATATATCAGCAAAAAAAAATCACGACAAAATCTGACATTACATCAGAACCGTCGTGATTTTTAAATTTTAGCAATCAATTCTCTACAATTCTGTATTGTTTCCCTTTTTTATTCCTTTCGCCACTTCCAAGTACACTTAATTATTTACCATCAGTAGCATTTTTATCGCTGAGATAAGCATCAAATACTTCTACCACTGCAGTGTTGCCTTGCATTTTCGCATGGTCTACGGCTGTATATCCTCTAGCATCTTTAATATTCACATCTGCATGATGCTCTAAAAGCAGTTTTACTATGTCTGGGCCGCCAAATGTAGCTGCAAAAGTTAAAGCAGTAGCTGCATTGTAATTTTGCTGGTCTACCGAAGCACCATATTCTAAAAGCATTTTCACATGCTGTTGATAACCTTTAAATACTGCTCCCATTAGTGCGGTATTACCAGATTGATCTTGGGCATCTGTGTTTACTTTTTGTGTTAGTAAATATTCCACTACTTCTGGCTGATCGTTATAAACCGCCAAAATAAGTGGTGTATATCCTTTATAGTCTACACCGTTTAGCGTATCTGCATTTATATTTTGTAGTGCTTTTACTGTTGCCAAATCGCCTGCACGACAAGCTTCAAATATGTCAGTTGAATTTTGTGCACTTAAACCTTTGGCAAGTAAAATCAGAAGAACGAAAGGAATAATATGTTTCATAGTCTGTCTGGTTAAAAGATGTTGCAATGTGTTATAATATGTGTTGTTATTGGCCTGCGATTGAAATTGCAGTATAGGTTTCCTCTTTTGTTACACTGGAAAACTCTCAAAACTCAGAGGAAAACCTGTTTATCTATAGATGCTTATTGTTGACTTTCTTTATTATTAATGACCCATAAAATCTTCTTTACCAAAGCCAAGTGCGGTTGCTACACGCATACCGTAATCTCTGTCGGCTCTGTAGAAATAAGTGATCATTTTTTTCTGGATGTTTTTATCAGTTACCTGACCTAAATCGCCAGCAAGGTTGCTAATTAAATGGTCTTTTTCGGTATCTGTCAGTGATCTGTAGAAATCACCCGCTTGAGCAAAATCGTTGGTTTTACTAATTTTTTGTTGAGCGATAGTTACATTATTTAATGTAGTTTTTGATGCTCTGTATGTTGTATTTTCTGCTACCGAGGTTTTGCTACTTGGTTGGTAGTTTACATCAGGGTTATCAAAATTCTGGTTTCTAGTACTTGCGTAACTATCTGCATTATAGTTTACTACTTTACCTTTAGGTCTATTTACATCAACTTGTAAATAATTTGGACCTAGTCTGTGGCGATGTGTATCGAAGTAAGAAAACAATCTACCTTGTAAAAGCTTGTCTTCAGAAGGCTCAACTCCTGGAATTAAAGAACCTGGAGAGAATGCAATTGACTCCACTTCCTGAAAATAGTTTACAGGGTTTCTGTTCAATGTCATAGTTCCGATTTTAATCTTCTCGATTTTATCAGCCGGCCAATCTTTCGTTGCATCTAGCGGAGAAAAATCAAAACTGTCTAAGTCTTCAGGCTTAATTAACTGCACATATAAATCCCACTGTGGGTAATCTCCTTCTTCAATATCATTGCGTAATGATACTGTAGCGTGTTGCCAGTCTTTTGCCTGTTGCATAGAAGCTTCTTCTACACTCATATTTTTCTCACCTTGTTTGCTCACCCAAGTGTATTTTACATAAGTAACTTCACCTGCTTCATTTACCCATTTAAACCCATGTACACTGCTGCCATTCATGTATTGGTAACCTAGTGGCGTTCCAAGGTCAGACCAAAGTCTGGTAATCATGTGTGTTGCTTCTGGGACGTTTGATAAGAAATCGAAAAAACGATTCGGATCTTGTTTGTTAGTAACTGGCGATGGTTTTAAAGAATGAATTACATCTGGAAATTTGATCGCATCGCGGATAAAGAAGATTGGTAGGTTATTACCTACAATATCGTAGTTACCTTGCTCTGTGTAAAACTTAACTGCAAAACCGCGTGGGTCACGAGCAGTTTCTGGCGAACCTTTACCATGAATTACAGTAGAAAATCTTACTGCCATTTCTGTTTTTTTACCCACTTCTATAAATGGAGCTGCCATGGTAAATTCAGACATGTCTTTGCTGGCTTCAAAGTAACCAAAAGCGCCCGCACCTCTTGCATGCACTACGCGCTCTGGTATTCTTTCTCTATCGAAAGCAGCCAGTTTTTCAATTAAGTGGATATCTTCTAAAAGTACTGGACCATATTCACCTGCTGTTTTTGAGTTTTGATTGTCGCCAACTGGGGCTCCTGTGTTTGTTGTCATGTCTTGTGCGAACAGACTAATACTGATGCACAATGCAATTAAGATAAAATTTAATTTTCTCATATGTCGATATGTAAGCATTAGTTTTGCTCAAAATTCTACACACTAGAAATATTTATCAAATTGATAATTAACACACCTTTATTTATAAAATAAATAACTATTGATAACAGTGCCCAACTGAATAATTTCTTTTAAATTGATGTAAAAAAAATATTATTAGAGAGAATAATTTGTAAAAAAGGAAGCATTATTCTGGCAAAAAAGAATGCTTTTATACTTATCGATTTTAATTTTTATAACTGATTTAAAATAACCGGATCGGTAATTTTATCATCGTCTGCCAATAGTAATGCTTTACTTAATATGATAGAAAGCACATGATCGTCATCGAATGGAAGAAAGATTTTTTTGCTCGATGCACCTCTGCTTTTGTCTGGTATAATGCACAAATACTGATCGTTTGGCTCCATTAAAATATTACCACTACCAAAATGGATTTTATAAGTTTTCAGTTTGCCTTTTACCACCAAACTTCTATCTGTAAACTCACACTGATCTTTAATTTTTAACTTAGGAATGAGGTTTTCTAAAATCTGCCTTCTTGTTTTAGCCAACTCAGAAAGCTCAGATTTTGAATAGCTTTGCCAGTAATTCATGTGGTTATTATCGTTCCACTCGTCTTCCATCCCGATAGAACAAACACCCACAAATAAATCTACATCGCGCATGGCTTCCGAGAAAACAATAGTGGGAACATCTTCTGCTTTTTGGGCTACATTTTCTTGCGTATTTCTAAAGTGAACCCTTTCAGAAACAGCCAGTGTATACTGAGTTTGTAAATCTAAAGTGATTCTAATTTTATATTCACGAAATTCAATAAACGGGTTATCGTAAGTATAAACACTGTCGTATTTCCATAATCTTTGTTTCGCCAGAGCAGCAAATTTATGGTGATTTAATACATGTCCATTAAAGCGATTTGAGTAAGTAGAAGTATTGATCTCTGCATCAGTAACTAAATACACTTCTCTAAAAGCTTGCTTAAAAGGTTGCTTAATTTCGTTTGCCAACATAAAAGATCGCCACAAATGCACCTCTTCTACTGTCGCATTTACAGGATGCCACAAAGTAACTTTGGCATTTCCTATATCGGTTAAAGGCTCTTTGTGATAATCTACTAACTGACCATCTACTACAAATCCACTTTGGGTTTTGTCTTCAGTTTCAAATTGCCAGATTAAACCATGAGTCAAGAATTTTAAGAGCTGGTGGTCTAGCAAATACTTTTTCCACTTTTCAAACGACCAAGATTTGTTCTTTCTCCAAAAAGCCTCTATCCGCATTTTTTGCCCTGAAAATTCTTTTTTAATATCGTTCAGCTTGGCTTTCCAAAGCTTTAACTCATTGGCAAATTCATTCTTCACCTTTGCCGGTACACTCTTCTGAATTGATTTATCTGGCTTATACCATATCAAGTTTACTTTATCCAAACTTTCCACCTGAATTTCAGACGAGTATTCGCCAAAACTCATTTGCACAGTTCCATCAACCAAGTCGTAATCTGAGATAAAGTAATCTTCTACCTCATTCGGATTGAGCTTGGTATAATTAATTGCTTTTCGAATAGCTTCTTTCAATGCCTCTTTAAAAACCGGATACTTATTTCGGCTATCCATGGTAAGCAAAGCGCCTAAACCTTCTATGGTCTCACTTTCAAACAAAATCCTTAAAACCACATCGCCCAGTTTTCTAGAAGTAGGTCCTACTCCTTTTATTTTAGTAAAACACTTCTCTCCTATTTTTATCAGAATGGCATATTGATTAGGCGTTTTCAGATAATGCATCAACCAAACAAAAACCCGAAAAGCAATTACTTTTTCACCCAAAAACCAACCGCTTCTTTTCTTGCTATCGTTCTTCGCATCTTCTAAAACATCTAAAACAAATACTTCAAACTTTTCTGGGTTAACCTTAGCAATTTTAGCCTTTAACTCATCTGAAACAGCATATAAATTAAAATAATTGATGTTAGACAAATCTACCACGAGCTCATAAAACTCATTCCTATCAGCCATAAATTCGATGGGATAATCTTGCAACCACTTCCATTTTTTATGGCTAGCAAGTGAATTAACTTCTAGTTCAATTTCTTTTTTAGCGACTTCTAATTCAGAATTCATTGCAGTATTATCTAATGCAATTACACTATTTAATTTACCTAAAAGATAATCTCTCTGGATAAATGAAGAATCTTCAATTTCTTTTAACTTCTGGGTAAGCTTGTCTGAATGTGTCTGCTTTTTCTTGAACTGAATGACCAAATCGAAAATTTGGCTTGGGTTGAGTAATGCTGAGCTAATGTCATAATCTAACCATGCATGGCTGTTCCCAACTTTATATTGAAGCACATATTTGCCATCGTAATAATTCAGCAATTCTATCAGCTCAGCTTCTGTAATTACCTCTGCGGCTGGTGGCACCAAGTAGTTTAATATACCATTAAAAGCATTAAATTCTTCTGATACTTTGCTGATATCTTCTTCTGTAAAGTTTTTATATTTTTCGAGAACGAGTCTCCGCTTCTCACTGGCTCTGGCTTTTAATTCGAATAGTACATTTTTGCAGATTTCCTGCTTTTGTGCTGGCGAAAAGTATTTTTCAATATAAAAAAAGGCGAAATAGTCTCTTATTGAATAGTAATTTTCTCCCTCTGCAATTCTTTGGTAATACTCTTCATAGATACTATCCAGTATTTCTTTAGCGGTGGTCATTGGTTATTTATAGTTGGTTAGATGATTGATTCTAGGTTAAACTTACAAAAAGCCTAATTTTTATCCATTTTTTGTTATTTATATTCCACAGCAATATCTGTCCAATCTTGTTTCCACTGTTTATAAAAATAAATTTCTGCAAAATGCTGCTCATCATCTTCGTAGTCATCCCTATCATCGTACAGTGCTAAGCTGCCCGACTGCAATGCTTTTATAATAAATTGAATGAAGCTATCGAAAGAAGATGCAATAACAGACATTGGTTCTGGCTCTGCGGTTGGCAGGTAAATAATTTGTCCTTCATTACCTTTTTCGCCTGGTATATAATCTATACACAGCAACTGACCAGAACCATCGTGGGCAAAAGGCAATCTTTTATTACTAAAAAAAGATTTTGCTGTGAGCAATTCAGGCTGAAAGTATAGCCTTTCTCCTTCATTAAAATCTGGCTGAGAAGAAATTTGATCTAATAATTTCCACTGTGCAATTATTTCTGAACAAGACAAAAAGCGCAAACCTAAAAAGCCCAATGTCTTTTTCTCACCATTATACTTTTGTAATAATTGTAAGAGTAATTCTGGAACGCTTAAACCTGTTGCTTTTTCAATCTCTTTAATTTCCGGTTCACTTGCTCCTTCATTCAAAAAAGACTCATAAATATCTAGTTTAGAAGAAAGTGTCTCGAATAATTGTTCTATCGGATTCATGGTTTATTGGTTTAGGTGGGTGAGGTTGATTTTTTATAGCATAAAGGAGGTATAAATAAGTATCCCAAAAAATAACATAATAAGCCCTATACCTCCATAAAACTGACTGTATTTTTGATAATTAGAAATCAAGTAGTAATTATCAATCATTACATCTGTTGGGTCTTTAGGATTGTACCACACCTCTAAGTAAGTAGTATCTGGAAAGTTATGATAGGCTTTTCCAGATTTCACTGTATATAAATAGCCATCTTTAGTTTCAAACTGTACAATCGGGGTTACATTAACAAAATTGGCTGTGCTGTCAAAATCGACAACTCTTTCAACCATTACATCTAGCACTCCTACTACCTCGCCTTCTGTTTTAATAGCAGTTTGTAAAAAATCTTTTTCTTCTTTTATTTCGGAATAACCGAAATAAAACAATGTAATGCCTGCAACTAGAAATGGAATTGATAAGAATAAACCGAACATAGGAACTTAGTAGTTAAGAAACTCTTTAGTTTTTGATTTTCGATATTCGTTAATTGATTCTGTTTCAAAGATGGAATCGTTTTGCTCGATCAATTCCAAATATTCACTTAAATGAGATGC
>PBYL01000338.1 GCA_002729595.1 Thalassovita sp.
AGAAACCCTTAAATCAGAATAAGATGAAACAATGTTGTGAAAATTGTAATTGCGAAAATGAAAAAAGCAGCAAATGGAAAAACTATAGAAACTGTTTTTTTGTAGCTGTTTCACTCATCATAATAGTGCATACTATCATTCAATCTATATAATTATTTATTACCTTTTAAAACAGAATAACATGAAAAAAGTAAGTTTAAAGTCAATACAGTTAATCGCATCTTTGATTGTAGCCGGACTATTTTTTACATCTTGTAATAATGCTTCTCAAAGCGAATCTACAGAAGAACATAGCCATGCAGCGGCTGAAACTGAAGAGCCTTCTGAGTCTGCTATGGTAAATTTTGAAGAATCATTTACAGGGATTAGCTCACTTACAGATGCATATATGGTATTAAAAGATGCTTTAGTAGCTAGCAATGCAGAATATGCACAAAAAGCAGCTAGTAAATTAGCCGAACTTGCAGAAGGAGAAATTAAAGAAGCTGCAGAAGGTATTGCTGCTAGCACAGATGTTAAAAAACAAAGAGAGTTCTTTAATACAATCTCACAAAAAATGTATGAGGTGTTAAAAGCTGGTGAAAGCAAAGCAGATACTAAAATTTATAAGCAATTCTGCCCAATGGCTTTTAATAACGAAGGCGCTTACTGGTTAAGCACTGAGGAGAAAATTATGAATCCTTACTTTGGAGATATGATGTTGCACTGCGGAAGAGTAGACGAAACTATCGAAGTTGCATCAAACTAAAAAATTTAGGGTTGCAGTAGTACCAGCTGCAACCCAAATACTTATTTATCTAGAAGGTAATTTTTAGTCCTAAACCGGGATCGATAAGTGCCCCAACATCTCCTTCTGTATCCACCTCAATAAAAGGTTTTAAACCCATACTTACAGCCAAAGGCACGCCATCTGGAAATTTATATTCCAACCCTACTATTCCATCAATACCAATTCCAATATCATCATTATCGCGATCTTTTATATCTCTGTTAAAACCAGAGTTAAAGTCGTTTGGATCGCGATAAAAAGCGATGTGTGCACCTGCCCCATAGTACCAGTGTAATCCTCTTACATCAAATGCTTGTGGGTGTCTCTCGATAAGTCCAGTAAGACTGAACCCATTCCCGAAGAAACCAATTATTCCTTCTACAGCAGAATTTGGTTTATAGTTATGTTTAATTGTTAAACCTGTTGTGCTCCCAAATCGAAGCCCAACCGCAGTATTATAATCCTGCGCTTGCAGGTTTGAGATCATAAAAAATGAACTTAATGCTAATAGTAATCCTAGAGTCTTGGTTCTCATGTTAGTGTGTGTTTGATTAATATTTCAGTTAAGATATTAGGCTGTGTAACCTTCTAATTGTCCTTTAAAAAACCTTAGCTGCATACCTAGTAAAATAAGCGTTTTCTTATCCCACATAAATCCGTAGCTGTACCTTAAAGCTTTTAATAGGTTAATAATATCTACACAGCATTTTCTCTCTGTTAGTAGTTCAGTGTTAGTTATACCAGCAAGTCTTTCTTTCTTGATCTTAATTCCAGCAAGCAGATTTGCAGCCATCTTCTTCATTTCAAAAGCTTTCTTTCTACCAGATTTTTCTATTAAAAAGTTGATGTTAGAAATGTAGTTCTCAAGCTTCTTTTGCACTTCTGTATTTACTTGAAGCATGGAAGTTACTTCAGATTTTTTATCATCTTTAGCCTCTTTATGTCCAAAGTTGTGTGCAATATCTTGTTCTGGATTTACTCTCTTGTAGATTAACATATGCTGGGTCGTTAGATTATTTGGTCTTCTATTCTAGTATAGTGTTCTTTATGCAAGCATTACTCATAATCACTCATTACAAAAAAATTGCTTCGTTCTTCTTGAGTTATGGTATCGTTGCTGCTATCAAAGCTCTTGAAAAAAAAATGTATCAGATTTAAAAGCAGCATAAAGGCGAGAAATAACTTTATTGACTTTTTCATCGGAGTTAAGGTTTTAATTTAATGCTATATTGTCTCTATCGAATAATGTGTCTAAATCCTCTTCGATGTTGATCAAAGTAGTATTTACCTGCTGCTTTACTTTGTTAATGTCTAAACTGGCATCGAGACTTATTTGGTTTAACCTGTGTTCAAGCTCTTTTTTCTTTCTTCTTAGTTGGCGAAGTTCTTCAGCCGCGTCTCTTTTTAGCTGATCGTCTTGCTCTCCTACTTGCTCATCCAGTTCGTTTATTCTTCTATCTATAGCATTTAATCGCTCTTGTGTGGTGTTTTTAAAATCTTCAACTTCTTGTGCTAATAGATTTTTTGTGGTTTCTCCTACATCTTGTAGTTCTTCACCAATGTTTCCTGGAGTGTAAATGTCTTCTGTTTTATCTTCTTCTAGTAAAATTTGATATATAGTAAATGTGAATGCTACTAATAATATAATTTGAAATAATCGTCCGTAAAACCTGCCCTTCTTCCCTGATTTTATTCGGTTTCTTCTATGTCTTTTCATGGTTGAATAAGTTTTGGTTCTATAGTTTCATGTTAAGGTTATTTGTTGTATCCGAGAGAAGGCCAAATGTTTCTCATTCCATTAAGCCAGGGACTTTTGCTTTTCTCGTTAAGATATGTTGCTACTTGATGCAGTGAATTAAATACTCTACCTCCGTTAGCTTTTACCATTTCCGAAATTCTCTGTAGGGATTTTAGTTGGAAGGGTGAAAAACTCTCTTCTCCTTCTTTTGGTAAAATACAAAGTAGAGTACGATTAGGGCGCTTATTAGAATCATCAATTACCTCAGCAATTGAATAATATCCATTCATTTTGGGAGTAAGTACATACAAACAGTAGTTGCATTGCTCTCTCTCCGAAAGTTCTCTTTGATATGCTTTCTGATCCCAGTCTTTTACAACCGGATTGAAATAATCAATCTTTAAATTAGGAATTAATTTCTCTCTCCATCTCGATCCGTTCACTGTTCCACCTAAAAATACTTTTGATTGCATGACCCATATATAATTTTGGTAATGCTTGTATTAGTAGAAAAATTAATCCAAAAAAATCAATACCTTGTAAGTTGTTGATTATCAACCATTTACAAAATTCGTGATATTTTTTCGTGACAAAAGTTGTAGAAAAACTCTACATTAATGAGAAAAATCTGATACAATTAAATAGCCTTTATTGCTTATGAAAATGAGGTAATAGAGTAACTCATAGAATAGAAACAGAATGATCTACCTACTTTACATCTTAAGCTTTTATGGTTATTTCTCATTACAACCTAGTACTACTTTAAATGATGAAGATGAGATAAGAATACAGTTGAGTGTCTTCCATATCAACCAGAAGTATACTTTAGGGGAACATCATATTTATAAGCTACAAAAGAATGACGCTGGTTATAAGGGTTACTATTATTTTTCACAACATGCAGACGAACCTGCGAGATTTAAAAGGCGCTTAGATTTTACTGAAACTGAAATAATACAGTTATACGAATTAGTCGAAAAAGCAGAAAAAATTTATTTAGAAGTTGAACCATTGATCTATAATTGGGACATACAAAATTACGGATACATCAATATAACAACGCAGAGCAACATTAAGCAAACAAGTATTTATGATAAAGAAATACTCCTTAAAATAACTTCTCTTCTACATACCAACTATTAAGTCAAATAGCTATTTTGTTTAATTTTTTAGTTTAAATTAGGTCGATTTTAATTTAAATGTTAAACAAAACTGTGTTACTTTTGTAGTACATACACAATCTTTAAGTTTAATTCCCATCGGATGACTTAAACTTTAATCTAAAATTAAGCAAATGACAATTATGCGAAATGAAAATGTTGTTTTACGTCCTTTCACGGATAAAGACAAACAGACATTGGCAAAGCTTTGTAATAATAAAAATATATGGAATAACTTGAGAGATTATGTCCCTTTTCCATATTCGGAAGACGACGCCGATTTTTTTATAAATCTATGCCAAAGCGAAGTTCCAGTACAAAACTATGCAATTACCTATAAAGGTGAACTTGCAGGCTCAGTAGGATTAATTCCACAAAAAGATGTACACAGATTAAGTGCAGAAGTTGGCTATTGGGTAGGTGAAGATTACTGGGGAAAAGGAATCGCTACAGAAGCGGTAAAATTGATTACGATGTACGGTAAAAAAGAATTTGGCCTTATGCGCTTTTATGCAGGAGTATATGAATATAACAAAGCTTCTATGCGTGTGTTAGAAAAAGCCGGATTTACCCTTGAAGGTATTTTTAAAAAGTCGATTATTAAAAATGGCATTATTGCCGACGAACACAGATACGGATTAGTTATTGAATAATTTTCACCCAGAAACCAGAAATAAATTAACTCACTAAAAATTACCACCTATTACTTGTCTTCCTCCTTAGCAAATTAATTAAACTGGTTTCTTAATATCTTCTTTTCTTATTTTTGGCAAATGGATGCTTTAGAACGTTTGCTCGAAATCTGTTATCAGGATGAATATATTGTTGCTATTAACAAACCCGCTGGCATGTTGTGCCATCGCAGCAGTATAGACCCTAATGAACAGGTTAATGCCATGTACACTTTACGAGACCAAATCGGGAAACTCGTATATCCTGTACACCGATTAGACAAACCTACTTCTGGAGTATTACTGTTTGCTTTAAATACTGAAATTGCCAGAAAGTTAACCGAGACTTTTACAGAAAGAGAAGTGCAAAAAAATTATTTGGCGATTGTACGTGGCTATACTTTAGACAGTGATAAAATTGATTATCCACTAAAAAAAATGGTGGATAAAAAAGACAAACACAAGGCTAAGGCAAATGTAACACAAGATGCCATAACAAGCTACACAAGTGTAAAAAAGGCAGAAATACCTATAAGTAACGGCAAATTTGATTCGAGTAGATACACCTTAGTTTCAGTTCAACCACACACTGGTAGACAAAGGCAAATTCGCCGACACTTTAAGCATATTTTCCACCCGATTGTGGGTGATACTGCACATGGAGATGGCAAACACAATCAAATATTTAGAGAGCATTTTAACTGCCATAGATTGTTGTTACATGCGCAATCACTTACATTTAATCATCCAGTTAGCAATCAAAAAATGACAATAGAAGCCCAACTCGATGATACTTATACAAGGATATTAAATGAGGTTTTTGGAGGGCAATAGTTAAGGAAATTGTTTGAGCTGCTCTCTAAACCCTTCGAAAGTTTTGTAGACACTACCAACCACTACCCAGTTTACTAACCAAGGAGGTAAAAAATCGTTGGCTTCTGCAAAAATTCTATGGCTTGCTTCCACATTACCATTAGGCAATTGCTTAAAAATCCATTTGCCTTCTGAATGTTTAATACGCTTTTTGCCTTCTTGTTCGGGATAGTATTCGGGCGTACTGGAAATGGTAATTTCGTACATACCAGAATCGAGCTTGTTGTATAAAGTATTTTTAGCAACGAAATCTTTATTGGTAAATGGCCATGGAATTTCTAACTCTCCATATGTATACCAAAGGCTATCGTTTACAACTTCCAGATTGCGGTACTGCTCCATACGATCTACCCAAGAAGTTGCAGCATCTGCATTTTTAAACAATTCTACACAAGCTTCGAGACTTGCTGTAACTTCCACAACAGCTTTAATCTCTTTAAAACCTGTGCCTTCCATACGTCTGGTATAAACTTGTATGCCATCTTGATCTTTGGAAAGATTCCAGTCTTCTTGTGCTTGAGCAACAAAACAACTGGCTAAAAATAATAGAAGTAATATCTGCTTTTTCATGATGCGGATTAGTAAACCTTTTTACCTTCTCTTAACCACGAACCCCAGATTTTATCGTACGCATGTACTTCTTCTGTTACTTTATCATCTTCTCCGGTAACAACTGGATTGCCCTGATTCACCCATTCGAAAATACCTCCGTATAAATTTGAGACATTCGAATAGCCTTGTTCTATCAGTTTTTCTGAGATTTTTTCGCTTCGGTAACCTACTGAACAATAAATAACTAAAGGCGTATTTTTTGAAATATCTTTTAAACTATCTAAAGAGAAATTGTCGTAACCTACAAACTTAGCTCCTTCA
This sequence comes from Thalassovita sp., assembly GCA_002729595.1. Lineage (GTDB taxonomy): Bacteria > Bacteroidota > Bacteroidia > Cytophagales > Flammeovirgaceae > Chondrinema. The sequence goes on from PBYL01000338.1 coordinate 6,085, forward strand.
ATGTGGCTTACTGCAAACTCGTCTGGCTCTCTAGCATCTAGTAAGGTAACTTCAGTTTGTTCAGCTTTTACATCATTTACAGATATTTCTGGTACCGAGTGTGAAAGTAGTGTGTTAAGAATTAGTTCGAATCCGGAATCGGAAACATTACTTTTATCTTGAGCAAAGAGATTTTTACCCATAAACATTAAAAAAAGAAACAAAAATATATTTTTCATGAGACTGGTTAAACCCTATTAATTATAATGGTTTTGCAATGATAAAAAATTGTCGTTCAGGGGAAAAACAACATACAAAGTATTAAGTTCAATCTATTTTTATAGCGCTTCATTCACTAAGTATTTTAAATCTACCAGTTTCTGTATGTTGTTATAAGCTATTTCTTACTGTTCGCTTGCGTTTTTATCAAAAGTATCTGTTCTAAATGGAGATGCAGGTAAGCCATTGCGGTTATACAAATTACAAGTTGGATTATTACCCCAGCCGTATCTCACAGCAACTGGTTTTGGTACAAATCGACTTTTTACGACGATGGTCTCCCCTTCAATTTTAGCATCTGCCCAAACGAAAGTTTTGTTGCTTCCTGCTATGGCGAAACCATCTAGCTTTTCATCTCCTTTTATCATTAATCCGTCTCCAATATAATCGAATGTTAAGCGAATTTGTCCACCTTCTATCGCCATCGACTTATAAATTGGACCAGAAAAAACTGAATCTATATTGTAAGCTAGCTTGTAAGCATTTAATGCCAACCTGTTAGAAACTTGTAGTTTATCTGTTGGATACAAGTTATCCCCTTCACCCAAATCTATTGTAACTGCCATACCTGTATTTGGAATAGATAAGGTTTGCAATTGAGCCTCTCTTAGTTGTGGTCTGATAGAATTTTGAGGAACTACATCTTTTCTACCATAGTTAGGTAATTGCACAAACAAAAATGGAAACTCACCCAAATTGCTTTCTGCATTAATCCATTGAGCTCGCCAGTCTGTAATTAATGCTGGGAATAGCTTTTCGTATTGCTGAGCCTTGTAAATATCAGACTCACCCTGATACCAGATTACTCCTCGAAAGGCAAAGGGAGCCAATGGGTTTACCATGGAATTATATAAAACAGTTGGTCTTCCTGCTCTTAGCGGATTTTCTGGTTTCTTTGGTACTTCTGATGCTTGTTGAGAAACTCTAAATCTCCATATGCCTGCTAACAACTCTCTATCTCCACTTTGATTAGAGATTTTAAAATTTTCGTAATTTCCAATTATACCGCCTTGCCCTCTTAAATCTGTGATACGTAACATAATTTCGTTTTCAGACCTTACTTTGCTTGCCGGAATTTCGAAATTTCTGTTTTCTCCATCCTCTTCATCAAAAGCGAGCAACTCACCATTCCAGAATACATGACTCATATCACTAATTCTACCCAAACCTAAATTAAGCTTTTCTCTTTTCCAGTCTTCTGGCAATTCAAAAGTTTTTCTAAACCAGATTACACCGTTAAAATCGGCTCTACCCATATTATCCCATGTAGATGGCATATAAGTTCTAGACCAATCATTTAGGTTAAAATTAGCAGATAACCAAGATGGATATCCCGGATCAGACCTTAGTAATTGCTCTTTCCAACTCTCTACATTATGCTCATATTCAATCTTCAATTGCTTGTCTGATAGTTGATTATTTTTCATTTTGCTTAATTCCCTAGAAAACTCTGGAAATTCTATCAGCGCATCTTCACTTAACCAAGCTTCTACTGGTGTATCTTTCCATGAGAGTTGAATGAGCCCAACAGGAACATTCAGGTTGTTTTTTAGCTGTTTGCCAAACTGGTATGCCACTGCAGAAAAATTGGCTACTTCTTCGGATGTACATTGTCTCCATCCTTTAGAAGCTTCAATTTTATCTTGCGGACTTCTTGCACTTATTTGATCAGCCTTAAATAATCTAATCTCTAACTGGTTAGCTTTAGCGAGCTCATTTTTCGCATTTGCAGATTGCATTACAGGTAAATCCATATTGCCTTCGCCAGCACATATCCATACATCTCCAAACATCACATCTTTCAACACAATTGTTTCTTCTCCCTGAATAGTTAACTGATAAGGGCCTCCTGCCAAATGAGGCTCCAGATGAATAAGCCATGTACTGTCATTCTTAGCTGTAGTTTTATATTCTTTATCTGCAATAGAAATTTTAATGTCTCTACCGGGTGTTGCTTTGCCCCAAACAGGCACTTTAATTTCCCTTTGCAAAACCATATTATCAGTAAAAAGGCTATTGAGTTTAATGGTTTGCGCTGGACCTCCACAAGAAAAAATCAAAAACGAAAGCGAAATAGTAATGAGTTGTATGGTTAGCTTGTCTAGTTTGTTTATCATAATCTGCACAATTGCTATAATTGAGGTAATTTGCCTGAAATATACCATACATGTATTTACAGAACAAAAACAGATTAACTATATTTCCGACTACTTATAAAAGAGGAAACCTATATGGAAAAAGACATAAGAGCTATTAAAAACGTATTAATCTTTATTACTGCCATACTGCTAATTTATATTCTATTCGTACTTTCAAGTTTACTTATCCCTCTTTTTCTGGCTTTTTTCTTGGCGCTGCTTCTTCAACCGCTTTTAGCTTGGTTCGAAAAAAAAGATGTTCCACTTATGCTCAGCATGATTGTGATATCTGTCTCTACGGTAAGCGTTCTGTATTTAATAAGCATGCTTATTTATAAGACAGGTGCAGCAATGGTTGCACAAAAAGAAGAGCTACTTGCTCAAATCAACACGAAGATTAATAGCATGCTTTATTGGTTTAATGAACTCAGCGGGCTTGATCTTTCTTCTGATGAAGCTGTTAACCAGATTTCACAGATGATCTCGGCAGATTGGCTCATTAAATCTACTGGCAATTTTGCAGAAGCTATAGGCAACTTTTCCTCTGTTTTTTTTATGACTCTGCTTTATCTACTTGTTTTACTTGGTGGTATTTTAAAGTACGAGCAATACATCAGATATCTATCTGAAGGAAAACCAGAAACTAATTTGCTCAACGGATTCGAAAAAGTAAAAACCTCTATTGTAACCTATATAAAAGTGAAAGTATTTGTAAGCTTTTTAACTGGTTTTGCTTACTGGATTATTTGTTTAATATTCGGTTTAAAGTTCGCTTTATTCTGGGGTTTTCTAGCTTTTATACTCAATTTCATTCCCACTTTCGGATCAATTATCGCAACCATTCCTCCACTTTTACTTGGCTTAATTCAACTAGATTCAATTGGTCCATTATTGTTCTTAACCCTTACCCTGTTCTCTGCACAGACGATTTTCGGTAATATTCTGGAACCAAAGCTCATGGGAACGAGTTTAGCACTAAATACTATAACCGTACTACTTGGGCTCGTCTTCTGGGGCTATTTATGGGGTGTTACAGGTATGGTGCTTTCTGTACCATTATTAGTAGTAATTAAGGTGATTCTGGAAGAAGTACCGGGTGCCGAAATACTGGTAAAGTTAATGGGTAGCAGCAAAGATGTATCTAATGCTCAATAGTTAACAGTTGTTTATGCAAGCAATAATTATTGAAAATTTTACAAAATTTGCCTAATATCACCTATTGATTATAGGAATTTTGCAAATAAAACTGTAATTTTTATTATCAATAGCCGAATTAACACTGATTTTGTAGAGTCCTGCCCTAATATTTATTGATGAACTGAAAAATTATTTTGAATAATAATATTTTTTATAAGACAGGAAAAAAAGAGGGTTTAAGAGATGAGTTATCGCAAATTATTAATTATATCCCTGATTACTATATTTTCTTGCCAGAAGAAAGAAAGTACATATGAAAATATAGTAGTCAAAGAAAAAGAAAAATTAAATGTTATTTGGATCATAGCAGAAGACCTGAGCCCAGATTTAAGCTGCTATGGCAATAATGGCATTGTTAATACTAAAAACATAGACCAACTTGCCCATCAGGGTATGCTATTTAATAATGCTTTTAGTACTTCTCCATATGGTGAGCCATCCAGATCAGCTATTTTTACAGGTACCTACCCGCATGTAATAGGTATGCAACATGTTGATCCAGGAAAGGATAATAGTAACATTATACCTCCGGCAGATGTTAAAGTGTTCACAGAATACTTAAGAGCAAATGGCTACTATTGCAGTTTAAGAGGCAATACACCTGTGCCTTTTAGCGAAGCAGCAACCACTTGGGATCAAATTTCCTCGCCAAGCGATAGCAACGAGTACAGATATGCTTGGGAAAACCGTCCTAAAGACACTCCTTTCTTCAGTACTATTTATCTATCACAAACTGAAGAAAAATACAATTTGCCAGAAAAAGAATTAGAAGAGGTTTTGGCTAAAGAATATCCTGATTTACCCAAAAGCGAAATCTTAGCGCTAGTTAAAAAGATATCTGATTCTCCAGAATTTGAAAATATCAAGATTGATAAAAAGAAGATTAAATTACCGGGCTATTTGGCTAATAGTAATAAGATTAAAGATGATTTTGTAAGAATGTATCTCAACATCAAAAGACTTGATAACCAAGTTGGAAGTATCTTACAACAACTTAAAACTGATAAGCTAGATAAAAACACAGTAGTATTTTTCTTTAGTGAAAATGGTAGAGGTTTACCAGGGAGTAAAAGATGGCTGTATGATGGGGGAATTCAAGTTCCATTAATCATTAAGTTTCCGGGAGTAACACATGGTGGAGCGGTAAACTCTCAGTTAGTGAGTTTGATTGACTTAGCTCCTACTTTGTTATCTAACCTTGATATAAGAATTCCAGAATATATGCAAGGTTTGGTCTTTCTTGGCAAAAGAAAGCATCCTGCTAGAGAATATATTTTTGCAGCCAGAGACAGAATTGGCGAAGCTGATGAAAAGTTACGTTGCATCCGTAATGAGAAATTCAAATACATAAGAAATTACACAAAAGAAGCTCCTTTTGATGAACCTTTCGACATTTTAGATCGCTTTCCGACTGTCGAAATAATGAAAAATGTTAAAAAGCGCAGAAATAGCAAACAAGACGAAGGGCTAGTAAAATTCACTAGTAAGAAGACAACAGAAGAGCTTTACGACATCAAAAACGACCCGAATGAGTTGGTAAATCTGGCAGAAAGAGACTACTTTTTAGATGATTTAGCAGCAATGCGAAAGCAATACAATAGGTTAGAAGGTGAGATTGGAGGGTTTATAAATACTCCTGAAGATGAGATGCGATTGGCTATGCAACCTGATTCTGAGTATGAACTAATTACAGAAGCACCATCTTTTTCCGAAGAAGGCGGAGAGTTAGAAAATCCTAAAGATTTAAACATCACTTGTTCTACTGCTGGCGCTTCCATTCTTTATGCATACCTACCAGATGGAGAAACAGATATACATTGGAAAGTATATCACGAACCAATTCTTATTGATCAAAGTTGTACTATTTTATCTAAAGCCGTTAGATATGGATTTGAAGAAAGTGCGATAAAAAGCATTTCATTCAAAATTCCTAATGAGCTATCAGCTAAAATTTATCAATGAAAGAACACCTTGTTTTATCCATTTTATGGATAGTTTACTTTGCTATACACAGCTTACTTGCCACAAACTCTGTTAAAGAAAAGCTCTCTTTTTTAAAGAGGTATTATCGCTTATTTTATAACATAGTCTCTGTAACTGGTCTGTTTGCCATACTTTTATATTCAGCCATTGTTCCTGCTGATTGGATATTTCCGAAAACTACTTTTAGCAAGTTTATTGGGTTAATGTTGGCAACATATGGAGTTTTTATTATAAGACATGCATTTAAGTCTTATAATATGAAAGACTTTCTCGGGCTCCAACAATTAGAAGAGAACTACAAAACTGAGAAATTTAAGAAGGATGGAGTATTAGCTTATGTACGCCATCCACTGTATTTAGGCACTATTCTTATTGTTGCCGGATTCTTTGTTTACTCACCAAACACTGCGAATCTTATTACCGCAGTATTAAGCATTTTGTATTTGTTTGTTGGCATCTGGCTAGAAGAAAAAAAGCTATTAGCTATGTATGGAGATGAGTATAAAAAGTATCAGAAAAATACGCCTATGCTCATCCCTAAAAAAATCAAACTATTTTAAGATAACTTTTCGGCATTGTGAGCCTTAAATTCTACAAAGAAAGAGGCTCCTTTTCCCATCTCACTTTCGCACCAAACTTTGCCATTCAGAATATCTGTATATTCTTTTACAATGGATAAACCTAAACCTGTAGTTGGCTCTCCAGCAGTTGGTTTGGCACTTAAATTTGAGAATCTGTTGAATAATTTCTTTTTGTCTTCATTGCTTAAACCTGGCCCTTCATCTTTAATTTCTGTAAGCAATTTGCCTTTTTCTTCTTTGAGGTATACATAAATGTTTTTTCCGGGAGGAGAAAACTTAGTCGCATTCGAAAGTAGATTTCTATAAACCTGAGTAACATAACTCCTGTCTACTTCGGCAATTTTCGGTTCATGATCATAACTAGCATGAATCTCAATTTGCTTTCTTTGAGCATCAGATTTTATTTCTTTGTTAATCACTTCACTCAGAATCTCGCCTAAATCATTTTCTTTAATATCGAGTGTGATTCCTTTTTTTCGTAACTCCCCAATCTCTTGCATGTCTACAATTAAGGTTCTTAGATGCTTAGTAGACTCTACAATGCTATTTACGTACTCAGTTTGCTCTTTGGTAAGTTTAGGTACATTTTCATATACAATCTCTATTAAGTCTTCTATATGGCTTAAAGGACCCTTCAAATCATTTACAACGATGCCATTAAGGTGTTTAATTTCTTCGTTCAATTCGAGTAGCTTTTTGTTGCCTATCTCCAATTCCTGATTCTTTAATTTCACCTTTTCGTCAAAAGCAATAATCTTTTCGTTTTGCACTCTCAACTGAATACTCTTCTTCTCAATATCTCTCTTTTGTGCCTGTAATAATTTATTTGTCTTAATTTTTTGGAAATAAGCCCATGTTAAAACCAAGGCCAATAGCACAACTAAAACCAATCCACATATTACAGAAATAATTAAGATTCTGTCAGCACGAATTTGGGCATCTTGTTCTTTCAGTTTCGCATCTTGAAGCTCTTTGGTCTTTTTAAGTAATGCGATTTCATTCTTTCTTGCTTTGGCTAATGCTTCAATTTCTCTCTCACGCAGTTTTATAATCTCAAGCTCTTTGTTTCTTTGTGCTAACTCAAGCTTGGTTAGTTTCTTTTCACTTTCCAACTTAGATTTATCTGCCTCAAATTTTTGAGTAAGATCATCGAGGTATTGATCACCTTCAAACTTAAAACCTTCTGTATATAATTGGTGGTTTTCAAGTGCCTTTTGGTTATCTCCAACTTGCTCATAAGCCTGAGACAAATAGAGATAACTATCTGTAAGCTCCAACATGGAACCAGACTCTTTTGCCAGCTTTTTACATTCTTCAAGATAGGTAATTGCTTGTTGATAATCACCAGCATTGTTGTTGATAATGCCTAAGTGCATGAGGGTGTTACAAAGCCCTAACTTATCGTTTAACTTCCTTCTTAAGAGTAAAGCCTTCTCAAGATATTTTTCTGCTTCATTGCTATTCCCTAACTCAGAATAGATGATGCCAATATTGTTTAATGCATGAGAAATACCATTGGAGTTTCCTACCGCCTCATTAATCTGGATAGATTCTTTAAAGTATTTTATGGCTTCGTTTCGGTCGCCTCTATTCCAATATAAAAATGCAATTTGAAGCAAACTGCTGTTTATATCTTCCTGATCGCCACTTTCTTTATAAGTCTCTAATTGCTTTAGATAATATTCTATTGACTCTGACTCTTGGGCATGTAGAATTGGTAAGGAAAACAGGAAAAAAACTAAAAGGAATAATGGTTTAATATATCTTTTCAACATTCTGTATCTCATTTGTCAAGCTAATACCTAATACGCTCCAAATCTTCGAAAATTACCATTATTGTTATGAAATTATATCAATATTTCTAGCACCATTCGGTATTTTAACAATAAAAGTAGTTCCTTCATTTTGCTTAGAATGCACATCAATTTCGCCCTCAAGTATGCCTATAGACTCTTTTACGATGTATAAGCCAAGACCTGAACCACTGCTAAATGTGGTTGCCTTAAAAAACATATCAAAAATATTTTCGATATAGTCTTCAGAAATGCCTTTGCCATTATCTTCAACTTCAATAAGTGCAAAATTTTTATTGGCTTTCACTCTTACTTTTACAAAAGGGTCGTCTATACGCGTACTTCTATATATGATGGAGTTCGTAATGAGGTTGTTAAATATTACTGCAACTCTGGATGTGTCTGAATAAAATGGTACTTCTAAATCTGTTTCAACCTGAAAGTTTACTTGAGAAGCCCCATCAATCTGATGTAGTTTGGCTACAGTTGTAGCAAATATTTCTTCGAAATCAATCTCTTCGTATTTTACTTCTAGTCTGGCATTTTGCGAGTAATCGATAATCTCTTGCACAAAACCATCTAGTTTTTTCACGCTTTTTTCAATCATATCTAAATATGATGAAAGCGCTCCACCCTCTTCTATTTCTAATCTGGCAATATTAATTAAACCCAAGATTGAAACCAGTGGAGATCGTAAATCGTGTGACGTGCTGTAAACGAAGCGATCTAGCTCACCATTAATTCTGGTAAGTTCTTTATTCTGAATTTTCAGCTGTTCTTCAGCGAGTTTTCTGGTGGTATTATCGCTACCGACAGCCAAAAATTGATATGGCTCTCCTTTTTCATCCAAAAAAGGAATAATCGACATATTGAGCCAATAGATATTTCCTAATTTGTTTCTACCGACCAATTCACCTTGCCATATATCTCCTGAAAAGAGCAACTCCTTAATTTCATCAAAGAAAGAAGAAACCATTCGGCTATAATCTAGCAGAAAATCGATAGACTTATCACTAATCTCATCTAACTTATAACCAGAAAGCCTTGAGAGGTTTTCGTTGAGATAGCTGATTTCACCCTGTTCGTTGAGAATAGCTACCATAGAGGCTATATC
>PBYL01000339.1 GCA_002729595.1 Thalassovita sp.
AGATAGAGCTGTTGTTAATTTCTAACTTTGAACTTCGAAATGTAATTCTGAGCTTTGGGGCAGATGTAAAAGTACTAGAGCCTGCGAGCTTAAAAGAAAGCATTATTGAAGCAATGAAAACGGCTATAGACAACTACTAGCCAATAGAAAAAACAGATATGGAAAATAAAGCAACCAGAGAAACACTAATAGATCAGTTAAATGCTTACGAGCCTTATAATCCTCATGAAGGTAAAATGCTCAGCAACATTTTAGGCTTTGTAATTAACCATGAAAATTGTTTCTTGAGAAGTAATTTAAAAGGACAGGTTACAGCTTCTGCTTGGGTATTAGATTACGACCACCAGCATGTATTAATGCTACACCATACCAAATTAGATAAATGGTTACAGCCTGGTGGCCATACAGATGGAAATCCAGATGTGTTGGCTGTTGCTCAAAAAGAAGTGGAAGAAGAAACAGGTTTAACCACCTTAATTAGCTTTGGCGAAGAAATTTTTGACATTGATGTTCATGATATTCCTGAGTTCAAAGAAGTTCCGGCTCATAAACATTACGATGTTAGATTTATTTTTGAAGCTGATATAGATGAACCTTTAGTAATCAACCACGAATCTAAAGAGTTAAAGTGGATTCCATTAAATGAGGTTAAAAACTATAATAGTGAAACTTCAATTATGAGAATGGTGGAAAAAACTTATGAAATTGGTTAATAGCATTTCAACATTCAACAGTAAAAATTAGAGTCAGGAAAAGGAGGAGTTTAATGAATTTTTTAGCACATATTTTCCTGGCTTATCCTTCCGAACCTTTAATGGTGGGTAATTTTATTGCAGACTTTGTAAAAGGAAAAGCTTACCAAAATTACCCAGAAAAGATACAGCTAGGCATTATTATGCACAGGCAGATAGATACTTTTACAGATGCTCACCCCATTGTAAAACAAAGTATCAGAACAATTAGACCAGAGCAAGGCAGATTCTCTCCTGTGGTAATAGACATGATGTACGACCATTTTCTTGCTGCTAACTGGAAAGATTTTCATCAAGAACATTCACTTGAAAAATTCACCAAACTGGCATATCAAATTTTTGATAAAAATGAGCAGTATTTCCCTGATAAAGTAAGAGCTTTCTTCCCCTACATGAAAAATGACAATTGGTTGTTGAGATACCCAACTATTGAAGGTTTACAAAAAAGCCTAAATGGTTTGTATAAGCGCACAGGAAGTATTTCTAACATGAATAAAGCTTCTGAAACGCTAATCAAAAATTACGATCAATTAAAAAGCGATTTCTTCGAATACTTTCCTTTACTCCAACAATTCTGCATAGATTTTCTGGCAAAAAAATAATCCTTCCCAAAGGAATGAGAAGGATTAAAAATGATTGATTTTTTAAGCAATTTATTAGAAATCATGTCCTAATGTAAAATAGAACATTGGGTCTTGTCTTGAATCATCTTCGATACCCCAAGCTACATCAAACTTGGTGTAGTAACCAAGCAACATAGTTCTGATACCTGCACCGTAACCGATAAGGAACGGATTCTTAAAGTTTTTAACAGTTGCTATGAATCCACCTTCTGAGTTAACACTTTCGATTACTTCTGTATTCAAAGCATTTTCTCTGTTGAATGGGCTCACTCCTGTCCATGCAGAACCAACATCTGTAAAGCCTACTAACTGTAAGTTTCTAAAGAAGTTAGAAGTAATGGTTCCTTTATAGAAATATTTAAGTAATGGGAATCTCAATTCAGCATTAAGTAAGATTACATTGTTACCAGAAAGCTTGTTGTATTTAAAACCTCTCATACTGGTAGCAAAGTTGATAAACATTCTATCGCTGTTTTCTTGCACAACCTCTCCCACTTCAGTATCAAACTTATTAAACAACCAGTTGTCCACACCACCAAGTAAATATTCTTTTTTGGCTTTTCCTGTAAACTGACCATAAGCTAATCTGGTAGCAAATATCAACGAACGATGTATTTTCTGGTAGTTTCTTAAATCTACATAGAACTGACCAAAGCTTCTGTTTTTACCGTTTTCACCCAAACCGATATAGTTTTCATACTTAATCTTAAGTCTGGTTCCTTCCATCATGTTTACCCCTGTAATAATACTGTTATCGTAAATAAACTCAGTATTAAAACCGGTGTAATTAGTAACCACATCAGGCTCACTTAACAGGTTGATATCTGTTGTAGTAAATCTTGTAGTTGCGAAGAATGGCTCAAAGCTAATTCTACTTGTAATGTTGAAAGGATATGAAACAGAACCTTGGAACAAGTTCATATTATATTTCTCTGTAGCAGATTCTGTTGGCACTTCCAGATTTCGTCTCTCAAAACGAGCACGATAATCTAATCTGGTTTTTAAGTACTCATACTCTGCGAATAGGTTACTATTATTCAGGTTCGTTACATAGAAAATACCTGCGTTTATTTTATGGTTTTCCAGTACGTCCGTCATCGCAACTTCAAATAAAAGTCCCCAACCTCTCTGCGGATCAATTTTTACCGAAGTAACAAAATTATCGGCGGCAAACTGCTTCTCGTAAGGCAACGATCGTGAAATCTTAAACTCTTCCTCCTCTTCTTCTTGCTGTTCTTCTATCTTGGTTCGGTACTTATCTAAGAAACTTTTTCTTTTACCCTTAGAGAAGGTATCAAATTGATAGTCGTCTGTATCAACATCAGTTTGAGTTGAGTCTGTAGCATTACTTACAATTTGTTCAATTTCGTCATCGTGAGTAATTGAATCTTCTTTAACAGAAATCTCTTGTAAATCTTCATTCTGTAAAGTATCTGTCAAGTTTTCGAGTTTTTGCTCTAAAGAATCTTGAACCTCAAGCATGGTAGAGTCTACAACTTCTAAGCTGTTTATTCTGTTGATGCTGTCTTGAATGGCTTTCGCTCTGTCTTGAATGCGTTTCAACATCTCAGCTTCTTCTTGCTCTTTGCGCTCTTTTTCTTCTTTCAGTTTTCTAGCTCTCTCTTCTTCTTGGCGCTTACGCTTTAACTCTTGCAGATTTCTTAAATCAAAAATTTGCTGTCTGTAAGTCTTTCCAGTAAAAGTAGAAACATCATCTTGAAAGTTTTTATCGTGAATGATATGTTCGTTTGATTTGTGAAGCATCACTGCAAACATGTCATTCTTTCTCACATCATAGGTTTTTATACTAGTCTGGTAATTGGTAAGCTGTATAGAAACACTATCTTCCATATCGTACTTATACATCTGAGAAATACCTCGCTGGTCACTTAAGAAAAGTACTTCCTTTTCGCTAATAGCCTTAGGCATTACATCTTTACTCAATGTATTGGTAAGTCTAGTTAGCGTATTTGGTTTCTCAGGATCGTAAAGGAAAATGTTGAAGTTATTTGTAATCTCTTCTTCTTTAACTGCCTTAATTACCGAAATAGAATCGTCTGGTCTGTTAGAAGAGAAAACTATTTTTCTGTCTTTACCCGGCAAATAACTCGCATCCATATAATCGAATGGGTCATTGGTAATTTGAGTAAGCTTTCTATCTCTGTAGTTGTAGATATATAAGTTATTTTTACCTCTCCACTCAGCACTTAGCGTCATGTAATTTCCATCAGAAGAGATATCGAAAGATTTGATGTTACTGAAACTTTTGAAGTTTCTTTTCTCTGTTCTCTTATTTCCTTTTTTCTTTAGCTCGTAAAACCAAAGAAATACTTTACCGTTTTTCGCACCGAAAATCCCTAACTCATTTCTATCTCTCCATGAGATTAATGGCATTTCTTCGTCTACTCGCTGGTTTATTAATTTATAACCACCTTTTAAAACTACAGACTCTTTATTCTTTTCTAAGTTGAGGAGTTTTACTTTGTAGCGGCCTCTTATATTTTCTGTATAAGCTAAATATCTACCATCTGGGCTAATCTTTAACTGATGGTAAATTTTCTCTCTTTTATTTTTATCAAGGAGTTGCTCGTCGTCTGGTCTTTCGTGACCTTCTTTAATGCTATTAAATTGCTTATCGTAATAAGCTTTCCAACCTTTAATAAAGGTTTTAAATGGAATACCTAATGTTTGCTGAATACTCTGCTCTTCGTTCCTTACAATTCTGGTTAAGTTCAACACATTCGCGATGTTGGACTTTCCGTATTCTTCTGCAATGTAATTCCAGATTGATTGACCAATTAGCTTGGCATCTTCGCCTTCTAAATTGGTGATTTTTTTCATTTTCTTTTTGCTGAGTGCATCACGCAAGTAATCATCCATATCTACACTCCAACCTTCTGCAATATATGTAGCAGCACCAGCCATAAACCACTCTGGCAAATTTAAAAGGTATGAGTTTTGGAAAATCTCTTTCAAATTACCACCATACATCATCTCAAAAATCAAAATATCTGAGATACCCAAAGCCAGCTCATTTTTAAAGTTTGCCTTGCTTCCAGTAAATGCTAACTCAATTTCTGATCTCACAAAGTTGGTTTGTCCACCTACATCGTATCCTTGATCATACACACCAATGTTACTTTGCTGCAAATCGATGATTGAATTATAAATAAGGATTTTTGTTTTATTGTATGGAGAGAAACCTACTAGGTCGGTAATACGATCGAAATCTTTTTCTGCATATTCTGCCGCCAATTTGGCAAGATCGTATCCACCATCGTAAAAGTAGATGTCAAAATTGGTAGTAGAAATATAATTCCACTCCATCCTTTTGTACTGTACCCTGTTTTTTCCGAAGTGATTCTGCCTAAACTGAGCGGTGGTTTCCAACGAAAAAATCGAAAGAAAACAAATGGTGATAAGGCAAAGGGTAAAAGTTTTGTTAATCATATATTGCGAATCGTAATAAATACTGTAATTTCTCTTATCGGATACATTTGGTTTTCCCATAGGGATATGGATTGGATTATAAAAATGGAAAAAAATTAAATACCAAAAAATGCTAAAAAGCTTGATCTAATATACAAACAATCTTTCCTATATAATCTCTGCTAGTTTTTGATAAATAAGGCCTTAATGTAAGGTTTTCGCTTGATTTTCATTTCAGAAACACTTTCATCGTTTTTAAAGTTTTGTAAGCACATCATTTTTTATATTATATTTCCGTATTACACGGCTAATATCTACTAATCCTAGTAAAGGCTTGCCAGTAAGCAGTACCTCTGTAAAATGTTTAGCAAAGTAAGGTGCCAGTGAAATTCCTTTCGCTCCCAGCCCATTAAACACAGCTAACTGATTGTATATAGGATGCAAACCTAAAAATGGCCTTCTATCGTAAGTCGCTGGTCTTATACCAGTTAACTGATCTAATACTTGATAAGGCAAGTGCGTAAGCTGTTCCATTTTTTCTAAAAGCGTATTTCTCGCTTCTTCCGTTACTTCGTGATTTAACTCTCTATTATTATAAGTCGCTCCTACCTTACATGTACCGTCTGGTTGAGGTAAAATCCAACATCCGCGATTTATTCCATGCTCAAAAACATTTTTCTCAAATTTCACCCTTAATAATTCTCCCTTTACCGGCCTGAAAGCCAGCCAGTTAAAAAATGGATTGTTAGAAGAGCTACCTACACCATCGCAAAAAATAATTTTTTCAGCTTCTATACCTTTCCATTCTACTCCATCATCTGTGAGCTTTAATTCATTGAAATCAAACTCATCATTCACAAAAAAGCCTTGTGCATCTATTTTTGTTCGGTAACTATCTAACATTAATGGAATATCAACATAACCTGAACCGGTTATAATCATCCCACCAAATTCTGCGTTTAGTTCGTTTTTGTACAAAGTCTTACTAAATCCTTTGATGTAAGTTGCATACTCATCTTCAGCAGAATTTGCCATCCAAGTGTTTTGTTTCTCTTGAGAATCAAAAGGCACAAACATATCTTGTGGGTGAAAAAATTTTTCTCCTGTAAATGCCTCAAACTCTGGATAAAACTCGTGTAGCGCAGGAAATAACCAATCTGCACACCAAGTTTTCACCATTTTTCTACCAGTAATCGGATTAAAAATACCCGCCGCCACTCTGGAAGAACTTATCCTTTTGTCGTTTTCGATAACTCTTACAGATTTGCCTGCTTTAAGTAAGTTATACGAAAGTATCGTTCCTGCAATTCCTTGTCCTACAATCAGATAGTCTATCTTCATTTCATTTGTTTTTTGCTTACGAATCCTTGAGATTTGGAAATCTAAGCAAATTAAGTAATTGAAATTCTATAATGGTAACAATAAAATTTTTTACTAATGGTGGATTCGGTGAAAACACCTACATTCTTTCAGATGAAAGCAAATCCTGCATAATTATAGACCCGGGATGTTATCAGAAAGTTGAAGAGGAAGAGATTAAAAATTACATCAGTGAAAATAATCTAAAAGTTGAAAAAATTGTAAATACACATTGCCATATAGATCATGTATTGGGTAACTATACAATGAAAAAAGCATACAATGCTCCTATATACATTCCAGAAAATGAAGTAGAGGTTTTAAAGGCTGTTCCTTTATTTGCACCAATGTGGGGTTTTCCGGCTTACCAAGAGCAAGAACCAGATTTTTTGATTAAAAGAGAACAGAAAACAATTGAGTTTGGCAACACTACTTTAGAAATTTTATATGTACCTGGGCACTCTCCGGGACACCTCGCCTATTACCACAAAGAAGAAAAATTCTGCATTAATGGAGACGTCTTATTTAGAATGAGTGTGGGGAGAACAGACTTGCCGGGTGGTAACCATAGTCAACTAATGGATAGTATTCGCAATGTAATGTACCAATTACCAGACGATGTAACAGTATACTGCGGGCATGGTGATGAAACAACAATTGGCTTCGAAAAAAAACATAATCCCTTTTGCAGAGTAAACTAATTAGAACATTAATTATTTACTGGAAGATAACCATGCTGAAAAATTATTTATTGCTTCCTCTTTCTTTGGCAGTGCTCATGTTTGCCTGTGTTAAAGAACAAGATGAAAGTTTACAGAAAAGGGAAAACGAAGCCTCTGTAAGCGAAAAAGTCGATTTTAAGAAAATAGACAACGACAGGTTAAAAGAATGGTCAGACTATTACCAAACTTTGGATGCTTCTTTTGACCTTGCGAAATTTCAATTTCAAAACCTAGATACGATAAGATACATTCAAGGTAATGTAGTAGGAACTTTTGATGCAAGCTTCAATGAAATCTATAAAGATTTCTTAATCTATTCTCCCGACAAAAAGAAATATTTGGATATTGACAGTTACTATTGGCAAGAAGAAAATGGCAAAGCTTTATTTTCACCAGATCAAGAAATTAACTTAGTTGACCTAGAAAAAGAAACTGTAACGCGTGTTGATTTTAATGGCCCTTCATTAATTGTTGAATCTGCATTTTGGATAGATAATCAAACTTTTTTTCTTCTTGAAAATTCAGCTGAAGATGGACCTTCACCTTTTATTGCAGAGTTTGATTTAGCAAACGATTTGATAAAGTATTACCAATACGCAGACAGTGTTCATATCGAATCTAAGTTCACCGAAAACAAACTCAAGAAAAAAGGAATTTTCTTATAAAGTCCTGTTCAATTAAGTTGTTTCACTAAATCAATTGAAAGATTTTACATCAAATAAATGATTAAAAAAAACATCCCCAATTATATTACGCTAGGCAACTTACTGTGTGGCATACTAGCTATCCATCAAATATATTCTGGCAACTATACCATGGCTTCTTGGTTAATTGCCATTGCTGCTTTGCTAGACTTTTCAGATGGGTTTGCAGCAAGAATGCTCAAAGTGAGTTCGCCAATGGGTAAAGAATTAGACTCGCTTGCAGACATGGTCACTTTCGGCCTCGCCCCTGCCATGATTCTATTTAATCTGTATCCAGAGCTTGAGTCACCATTAAGATACATCACTTTGCTTATTGCATTGGCATCTGCTTGGAGACTAGCCAAGTTTAATATAGATACCAGACAATCAGATTTATTTTTGGGTGTACCTACTCCAGCGAGTGCACTTTTTATCGGTTCATTGCCTTTAATTTTTCAACAAAGCCCGAATATTGAATCTTATCTAACAGCACCAGTTTATCTAATTATTTCGGTATTTCTCTCAATTGCTATGGTGGTTGAATTGCCATTGTTTTCTTTAAAGTTTAAGAAGTTCGGATTTGC
>PBYL01000340.1 GCA_002729595.1 Thalassovita sp.
ACACCTAGCATTCCATCGCGACTATCCGCAGTATCTATAAACTCCTTCAATCTACCGTCGAAGCCTCTGACAAAGTTAGATGCTTCAATACCCTTTTCAGCAATGGCTTTAGTTGCGCCAGTTTCCTTACGCATCCGCCTACCAATAAAGTTAATAATTTTATTAGCAACCGTACTACCACCAATGCCACCAGCCATCTCGGCAGCTTGCACCGCCCCGCTTTTAGTTGGTCCATCATCGAAATCCGCCATCATTGCTTGGGCTTCATTCATCTGACTGATACCGCCAGTAATTTCCTGAATACCGTCAGCAACCTCTCCCACAGTACCCATGACTTTCGTCTCAATACCCTTAAAAAGGTTCTCACGGAAATTGCCCATGTAGTCACTAACAGTATCAACGGTACCACCCATCAACCGTTGAGAGAGCATTGCATTAAAGTTTTCGTTAGTCTGGGTTTTAATCCAGTCAGGTAAACCTGTGTTTGTTTTGATGTCATTTAAGGCTGTGATAACATCAGCATTACTTGCGGTTTGTAATTTAAGTAAATCACGCGCTGCGAAGTAATGACGAAACTGTAGGTCCAATGATTTCTTTTGGTACGCTGCAGTAACAGAATCTTGATAGCCAACCAAGCGCGACATCGACTTTTGAATCAGACTCAACTTGTCAATGTTCTGCTCGTGTCGCTCCCCTTCCACTTCACCTTTTAATGTGTCACGGACGGTTTGTTCTTGCTTGTCGGCTTCCTGTTGTTCTAACTGCGTAGTGAAGATACTACTTAGTGCAGTGGAAATAGATTCCTCATCGGCATTGACTCGAGGACCACTGTTATCATCATCCTCCGACCATTTAGCCATACGTTCGTATAGTTTTTTAGGAAGAATACCCTCTGCCTTAGGAAGCAATCCACGGGTTGCCTGTTTCGTGGATTTGATAGCAGGTTCTAACCTTTTCTCGGCTTTATCGTATAGGTCAGAAGCCCGGCCTGCAGTCTCATCAACGAGGTCCATGGCCTCGCCATAGCCTTCGGGTAATCCCTTACGAGCTATCTGCTTAGCCGCATTAACGCTCATTAAGTCGTTAGTTGCCGCTTCAGTGAAGCTACTGGCTGCAGCCGTAATCGGCGTGCGGGATTCATTACCGCCCCCGACATCACCGTCGAAATCAGGAGCATCGAAATCATCAAAGCTATCAAAGCCGTCATCATCGATGTCTATATCGTCGGACATAACGGACTCCTTTTCTAATTTAAAAAATACTGTGGTCGCCTATAATAAGACCACCTAATCATAGGAACAGCAATATGACAGCAATAGGCAAGATGCCGTTCAATGTTCAACTGTTAAACTTGACGGGTCAGAATACTGCATCCATGAAACCTGTTAGGGTTTCAGATATATACGATGGCGGCACTACAAACTTCCATGAAGATGGACTCTACTCTGTTTCTATCTTCGGTGCGTCTGGTACCACGGAAAGAAGTAACCGTTTTAGTTTCATCGACTTGAAAGTACAAGTACTCCACCCTTTAATCCATCGCCACCTTGTTCGTATTAAAGGACTGTATGGTGAAATCCTTGCCGGTAAGAAATATGCCAAATGGGTTGCTGGTGAGAAAGACTTCGTTGCATCTAGCGAAGTAGAGGGGGAAACTGGTTACGCTTTCTTCATGTCCCATTTTAAAGACCTGCGTTTTAAGAAGACGGAGTCTGACCAGCGTAATCTACGGATTAGCGTAATTGAAAAATATCGTGACACGGCCACCACCAATAAATGGTTAGTGTTGCCTGCTGGGTTACGTGAAGTACAAGTCTCAGAAGACGGGTATACCCAAGAAGATGAGATTAACGACATGTATCGTAAAGTACTCTCCGTTGCCAATACGATAGCCGTGAACGTTAATAACAATAACGACCCGGTCTATGACCGTTCGCGCTACTCGCTCCAGTTAGCCATCAATGCTATCTACGAGCATCTTGAAACGTTTATCACTGGTAAGAAAGGTTTCATTCAGGCTAAGTGGGGTTCACGTCGTATCTTCAACGGTACACGTAACGTAATCACTTCCATGGATGTTGGTACCGACGACTTGGACAGTCCACGTAGTATCGACTCCACTGACACCGTAGTGGGTTTATACCAAACGGCGAAAGGGGTTCTACCTTTAACTACTTCATGGTTATCTAAAGGACACCTCTCGAAAATATTTACTGGCGGTACGAATGTTCCATTGGTAGACCGCAAGACAAAGAAAACTGTCTGGGTTAATGTTACCACGGAAACCATGGACCGCTGGACCACAGTAGAAGGACTCGAGAAGTTCATCAACTATTACGGGAATGCTTCCATTCGCCATAAGCCTATCTTGGTAGAAGGTAAGTATCTTGCTCTGATTTTTAAAGACGAGCAACACTTCCGTCTATTAAACCCTGGTGAGTTTGACCGATTGGTACCTAGCCAAAAAGAAAAGTGTCACCCGGTAACGTATGCTGAGTTCCTGTACATCGCCGGGTATCGTCACTGGAATCGTTTGACGTGTACCATTACCCGATATCCAATTACCGGCCTAGGTTCAACGTATCCTTCGACGGTCTATTTAAAGACTACGGTTGAAGGTGACATCTTACGTGAACTTGATGACCAGTGGGAACCGATGGACGATGAACACGTTGCTTACGAGTTCCCGCGCTTCAATGTTCCGTTCTTCGATACCATTGGTGTTAACCCTAACCGACTCGTAGGTCTAGGTGCTGACTTCGATGGTGATACAGTAAGTTGTAACTTCCTGATGTCAGATGATGCCGAAAGTGAAATTCACAAGTATTTTGATAAGCCTACTGGTTACATCGACCCTCGTGGTGGATTACAGATGTTTGGTACGGATACTATCGACTGGTTGTTACGTGGTTTAACTTTCGGTTCAGAAAAGGTATTGAAATAATGAGACCCATACTAGCCGAAGGTCTAGAGGCCATTAAGGAAGAACGACAGTTTAAGAAAGATGTCTTCTACCACTATAGCCCTAGAAAGAATCGAGAATCCATACTTAAGGACGGGTTAAGTTTAGATACTGACCCATCTGGGTACGGTCCTGCACCTGAGAAGAAAGCCATTTACCTTGCCCATAGCGGTAACGTTAATTTGCACCATGAGTTCCTTAAAAAGTTCGGGGACTTTGATGTCTTCGAAGTTAGTGGGCTACTACCTGAATTTGCGGTAGCTGACGAAGACTCCGGTAAGGGGAATTGGTTGGACTCCATTAATCGCTTTGGTACATTTGGTTATACTAAAGATATACCAGCTAAGCAGATTAAATTTGGTTGGAATGTTAACCGGGAGCTTAAATAATGAAAATGCAGGCTACTTTAAAAGCTAACCTTGTATCGTTCCGTAAAGTTGAGTTCGATACAGAAGTGCAGGAAGAGATTATCGCTTGGGGTAAAGGTATAATTACCAAAGGTCCAGATGGCGGTGTGCGGATTCCAGATGGCACCGCCACCGTGTACGTCCCTTCGGGATTTATCATCATTAGGAACGACCACGGCTTTTATGAACAACTAAGCGAAGAACAGTTCCTACTAAATTACACCATCTTTTAATAGGAAATAGCAAATGCTTTATCCAGAATTTTATCGGAAGTATGGTGTGCGAACCTACGAGAAGTTGAAGTCGCCAATGTTCTTTGAACAGGCTTCTCTGATTCTTCCAAAGGAATCGCTACTACACCACATCCCGACCGAAGAGACTGAAAATGGTCCAGACCAGGACAGTCCACTGTTTAATGGACGTGAGTCTTGCCATGCATGGCACATTGAAGAATTAACCTTAGACCTTGGTAGACCGCGTCAGCGTAGCTCTGAGCTGCGTTCGCGTTTAAAGATATACCACAAGCGAATGAGAAAGATTCGCCAGCTACGGAAGTTTGAGCAGGGTGTACGGGACCAAAACAATTTGGTTGTTGTAAACTATGCCATGCTACCCCACATTTACCGCTATAGCCGTAATGCACTACAAAGCTGGTACGAGTGGAGTAACCTAAATCGTACTGTTTGGGATACCGTGGCAAAACTAACGGCAGAAACTCTACGTAACCAGTTTATCCACATGGAGATACCTGAAGTATTTCCTGAGCTGGAAGAACTGCGTATGTTAAATAAGAAACCCACGCTTGAATCGCTTGAACCGTTTAAGAAAGTGGAATCCCTGTACTTCTATTACCTGTGGCAGTACTGTACTCAAGGTACTCATGAACTGGATACTATTCTTGGTGAGAATATCAAGTATGTTAACTTGGTATTTATGCGTGGGGGTAAATTCAGTATTCTGAACTTGGGTGAGTTACAGGCATGGAAGGTCGAAAAGTTAAGCGATGACGAAGAGCAAATTAATGGTGAGTTTGACAAAGCCTTTGTTCGTTACCTGACTCGCGTGCAGGAATTGGAGACGATTACCAATGCAACCGAAGAAGACTTCACCGAAGAAGACCTTGACCTGTCTACCAATGTGTATACTAATGACCGCACTATTGCGGTTGAAGGTAAGGCTAGAGAATTGCGCGATGCCGGTCAGATGTCATTACCGGAATACAAACGTGCCGTACGTCTGGCCAACACGTATAAAACCATCGAAGCCACCGATGGCTCTGGGTCTCTTGAAGAGCAGGCTACTGTAAAAGAGAAAGACCTTGAGATTCCTGAATGGTCTGCCCCTGACTTAGATGGCGTGCTTGATAAAAACATGCTTAAGTCATCGCTTAAAACAGCGGATGCCCACTACATCAGTAAAATCCTCGAGAAGGACGTAGCGGCAATGGTTCTGAATGTTCAGAACACCGGTGTGGCAGTAACCAGTTTTAAACGTGAAACTGTAATGGATGCGGCGAACAAATACGACCACTATTCTATTCAGTTAACTCCGTTAGGTGGTAAGCCCTCGACTGTTCACGTCAGACTTCCTAAAGTAGGAAAGGATGGCAAGTTCAAAGCCAATGGCGTTGTGTACCATATGGCCAAACAGCGGGGAGATAAAAAGCAACATATCTTATGTGAATAATATCCATGAGATATGAATTATGTTAAAAGGTTTTAAACGTAGAGAGAAAGAATTCTACGACAAGATGAAAGAAATGTATAATGACTCATTAGATTTTTCGAAGTCAAAATACTTAGGTTCTAAGAAACCTATTAAAGTTCGTTGTATGGAACACGGTGAATATATAACCAAGCCGTGTTACTTAGTTAGAGGCTCTAAAGGTTGTTTGGCTTGTTCCGGTAAATTTACTAAAGATGATTTTATTAAATTGGCTAAAGAACAACACGGTGACCGCTACCTCTACGATAAGGTGGTGTTTAGTAACACCGATACACCTATTATCGTTACCTGTAGGGAGCATGGGGATTTTAAAGTAAAGCCCTATAATCATTACAAGTTGGGGACCAATTGTCCAACGTGTGCGACTTCGGAAGCCATAATGGATAAAGGGAAGTTCCTAGAAAAAGCTAAGTTAGTACATGGCAACAAGTACTGTTACCAAAACCTTGATTTCAGGGGTTATACCGAAACCGTAAAGATTGGGTGTTTCAAACATGGGACATTCCATCAAAAGGCTAGGGTACACCTAAATGGTTCTGGGTGTCCAGCCTGCTATCGTGAGTCGACTAAAAAGACTTTAGAAGATTTTATAGCTGAGGCACAACAGGTACATGGTCATATCTACAATTACGACAGAGTCGAGTATGTCAATAACAAGACACCTATAACGGTGGTCTGTAAAGGACATGGTCCTTTTAAAACTAATCCTAACCGACACGTTTCCCAGAAACAGGGTTGCCCTAGATGTAGGGAATCTTTAGGTGAGCGTCAGATAGCACATATCTTGGAAGTAAACGGGATTGAGTTTAAAAGAGAATATAAATTCGACGGGTCGTTATTTAGATACGATTTCTTTCTACCCAAATTTGAAGTACTCATTGAGTTTCACGGTATCCAACACTATGAGCCAGTAGAACGGTTCGGTGGTTACGAAGCTTTAGAGGAAACCAAGATGCGGGATTGGGATAAAGTAAAGTTAGCTAATAGTAAACAGATTCCGCTAGTAGTATTGAACTATCTTGATTTGGATAGAAGAAGACTTAGGAAGATGCTTTCACTCGAGTTAGCTAAACTTAATATCTCGATAATTTAAAACCAATTAACATAGGGTCTCCCAGTCGTAGTAATACGACTAAGACAAACCTACCTAATTGCGGGAAAATGTCTATAATCTATTAAACTACCACTTGTGGGTGGAAACACGCCACAATACCATCCCCAGTAATGGAAGAGGGTGGCAGGGTAAAAACGTTTAATGGAGACATAACCGACGCAGCGAAGTCCCTAAGTCGTTAGATACGGGATGTGTTCAGAGGCCATCGAAAACTACATTCGTACATAGTACGGACTAATGACGACCGTGGTGTAATAATCGGTTGGTCACACAAGTGATTGAAGTGAGTAGAGTAGGGGAAACCCCAAACGGTAGGCTCCTCAATTGAGGATGAAGATATGGTCCACTTTGGATGGGGGTGCTTCCCATCCGTAAAACCAAGGCAGATACCGTAGCGCCAACCAGTTATTACGGTAAGCTGTTCGTAACTCGAAGCTCGAAGGCGGTCTATGACCGTTCGGCATGGCAGCGTAAAAAGATTATTACGCTTGGAGTGGATGATGAAAACACAATTATCACTTCCGTTCGTCAGGGTAATGCGGTCAGTAAGTCAGCGAAAGTTCCACCAACCTATAGTGGAATGGCTAAAGGCATTCTTAGTTTTAAGTGTGCTGCTGGTGACATGTCGTATGAGTACGATAAACGAGAAGTTCTTTATGGTGCGGACGTACTTAAGAAACTTGAACGTCGTGGACACGTGGTCTGCGGTAAAGGGAAAGGTAACAAGTTCATTACCTTGGATAACGCTGGCCTGTATCATTACAGCGACGTTGATGGCAATGTTGACACTATTGGTAGTCTGGCTAGTCTGCTCGGCACTGATTTGGGTAAAGAACCCAACGACATGGCCGAAGTTAAGATATTCTCGACGGCTATACCGGCGGGCGTAGTACTGGGCTACATGCTTGGTTTAACCAAGTTGCTACGCATTATTAAAGTAAAGACTCGTTCGGTACGTAAGGGGCAGCGGGTAGAGTTAGAGGATGGGGAAGCCAGTATCGTCTTTAAAGATGAAACGCTTATTTACCCAACGGATGACCCAGAAATCACCATGTTGCTAAATGGGTTCTACGAGTATCGTTCGGCAATCAAACAATTCAACCGCGAAGAGTTTGATAAGAAGACGGTATACCAACCAGTGTTGGAATCTCGTGGTGTGGGACTTCGTTTCATTCGTGAGATGGATTTACTGCAACCTTTATTTATCGACCCCATTACCGATGGTATCTTAGAGCGTCGTAAAGAGCCACGGTCTTTTGAAGGGCTGGTAGTCAAAGCAGTTGAACTGCTAAAAGACGACCGAACTCCTGATGAGACTGATACGGAATATATGCGCATCAAAGGCTACGAGCGTATGCCTGGCTTTATCTACAAAGAGCTGATTGCTTCTATTCGTAAACAACAAGCACAGCCCATGAGCTCTCAGTCTCGCATTGAGATGAATCCAAAAGCTGTGTGGATGAACATCCTAAAAGATGCTACTACTAAAACGGTAGAAGAGTTGAACCCTGTCCATAACCTGAAAGAGAAAGAACTGGTGACTTACTCTGGTGATGGCGGTCGTTCCTCTCGTTCCATGGTAGCGAGTTCGCGTGTATACCACAAGAACGACATGGGTGTTATTTCAGAAGCAACGGTGGACTCTGGCTCAGTAGCTATTAACACTTACTTAACTGCGGACCCGAACTTTGATTCAATTCGTGGTACAACTAAGCGAGTGGATAGTAAAGAGAAGTCAGCTACCAAACTGTTGTCAACGTCTGCTATTCTGTCACCGGGTGCAACCAGTGATGACCCTAAGCGGACAAACTTCATTAGTATTCAGCATTCTCATGGCGTTGCCGCTGAGAACTACAAGGTCATGCCATTATCCACTGGATACGAACAAGTATTGGCTCACCGTGTCGACCCAATGTTCGCTGTTGCAGCGGAGCAAGAAGGGAAGGTAACGGATGTTGGGGAAACGCACCTGACAGTTGAGTACAAAGACGGCAGCTCTGTGAAGATTGAACTGGGAACGGTTTACGGTACAGTTAACGGTACTCACGTACCCCAGCGCATTGAGTCTGACTTGATTAAAGGCCAGAAGTTTAAGGCGGGACATATCCTGTCTTGGAACACTGGTTTCTTTGAACGTGACTATGATGATAATACTCAGGTCAACTGGAAAGCAGGTGCGCTTGTTAACGTGGCATTGATGGAGTCAGTAGATACACTTGAGGACTCCTGTGCGGTATCGGAAAAACTGGGTGCGGGTCTTTCTACTGAAATCACAGCGGTGCGAAACATCGTAATTGACTTCGAACAGGGTATTTTAAATCTTGTAAAAGTCGGAGATGAAGTAGATTTAGAAACTATCCTATGTACGCTAGAGGACCAACTAACGGCCAATAACTCGCTTATTGATAGTGAAAGTGCGGAATCTCTAAAGGCGTTGGGTCAGTTAAACCCTAAGGCAAAGAACAAAGGTGTGGTAGAGAAAATCGAAGTTCTCTATAACGGTGACAAAGCCGACATGTCTAGTTCACTTAAGACTATCGTCAACCGAGCTGATAAAGAACGGGCTGAACGAGTCAAAAGTCTTTCTCTGGAAGATGCC
>PBYL01000341.1 GCA_002729595.1 Thalassovita sp.
ATTCTCTTTTGCTTCAGCGGTAAAGGTTTTGTAGTAAGCATCATACAAGGCTGTTTTTGCCATAAGGTTTGTGGTATCAGCTTCGTATGCCAAGGCGGCTACTTTTAATCCAGCTTCTTCAGATTCTTCGCATTGTATAGCACTGGCTTTAGCAATTAATTCATTAGAAGTAGCTTTTTGTAAGTTTAACAAAGCTTCTGCCGTGGCGAGTTTTTCTTGTTGGCTGTAGTATAAAGCCAGCGATAGGGTAGAACTAACTAGAATAAAAACGATAATAGCAGCAATTCTTCTAAACATTCTAAAATTGCTGTCTTTTCTAGATTTAGTAATGTATTCTTCTTGAAGTTTAGAAGGAGCTGGTTCTTTTTGAGTGAGTTTGGCTTCTTGTAACCATTTTTCAGCGTTTTTTAGTGCTCCTCCACGAATAAGCAAATCAATATTCCTGTCATTTTCTTTCCAGTTTACAGCCTGTGAGGTGTATTCTGTATGTTTAGAAAGATGATCTTGATCTATAGAAATAGCATTTTCTAGTTGCGCAATTGAATTATCGAATAGGTTTTCATCATCGAAATAAATCCAATTCAACTTTTTAATGATAGGATGAAGGCTATCTTCTATTAATTTTTTTTCGGGAGTAATGTGAAGAATGGGAATAATTCTTTTATTCAGTTCAACTGCTAAGTCAACTTCTTTTAGGCAGTAAACAGAAGCTACAGAATGCGGAGAAATTACGAAAACAAAGTTTTTCGTGCTTTTTATACCTTCGTTTATTTCTTTTTGATAATCTACAGCATGAGGAATATCTTCGTTGTCTAGCCAGACATCAAACCCTTTAGCTTCTAGTATTTGGTGTAGTTTAATGGAGAAATTTTTACTTCCGGGACTATTTTCACTACCTCTACCATAAGAAATAAAAATATCATTGAAATTTGTCTTCATGCTTACTCAGTCAAAAAAATATCCTGTAACAACAGCTCAAAAAATAGGAATATTAAAAGTAACGGTAATTATGAGAAAAACGCCAGTAAAAAGTATAAAAATAGAAGCTTAGTAAATAAAAAAAGCACTTTTCGGTATACCGAAAAGTGCTTTTTTGAGAAATTATTTTTTGCTTAATATGCTACTGCAAATAGCACTCTTCTCTTAGATGGTTTACCCGAGAAGATACAAACACCTTCTTCCTCAGGCTCATCAAAAGGAATACATCTGATAGTAGCTTTAGTTTTTTCTTTAATCTTAAGTTCAGTTTCAGTAGTACCATCCCAATGTGCTTTAATAAAGCCACCTTTGGTTTTAAGCAGTTCTTTAAATTCATCAAAAGTATCTGCAGTTCTGGTATTTTCTGTTCTGAAATCGAGTGCTTTTTGATAGATATTTTTCTGAATTTTATCCATCAAATCAATTACAATGCTCTCTGCCTCATCGAAATTTGCCATTTGTTTTTCCTTAGTATCTCTTCTGGCAATTTCTACAGTTCCATTTTCCAAATCACGAGGACCCATTGCTATTCTAACCGGCACACCTTTAAGTTCCCACTCATTAAATTTGTAACCTGGTTTGTAGGTATCTCTATCATCAAATTTAACTGTAAGTCCTTTAGCTTCTAGTGCTTTTTTGATTTGCTCCGCTTTCTCAGAAATTGCTTGCAACTGATCATCACCTTTGTAAATTGGAACTATAACAACATGGATAGGCGCCAATTTTGGAGGTAATACCAAACCATCATCATCAGAGTGACCCATAATTAATGCTCCCATTAATCTAGTACTTACACCCCAAGATGTTCCCCAAACAAGTTCTTGTTGGTTGTCTTTATTTAAGAATTGTACATCAAAAGCTTTCGCGAAATTCTGTCCTAAGAAGTGAGATGTTCCAGCTTGTAAAGCTTTGCCATCTTGCATCATCGCTTCGATACATAAGGTATCTTCTGCACCAGCAAATCTTTCGTAAGCGGTTTTGGTACCTTTAATCACAGGTAAGCCCAAAAACTCTTCAGCGAAAGTGGCATAAACGCCCAACATTCTTTCTGTTTCTTCTATTGCCTCAGCCTTAGTAGCATGCGCTGTGTGGCCTTCTTGCCATAAAAATTCAGCAGTTCTTAAGAATGGTCTGGTTCTCATTTCCCATCTTACAACATTTGCCCATTGGTTAATAAGCAATGGTAAATCTCTGTAAGATTGAATCCAGTTTTTGTATGTACTCCAAATAACCGTTTCAGAAGTAGGTCTAACGATAAGCTCTTCTTCAAGTCTGGCTTCGGGGTCTACCACTACACCGTTACCATCTTCAGAATTTTTTAATCTATAATGAGTAACTACTGCACATTCTTTAGCAAAGCCCTCAACGTGATCTGCCTCTTTGCTTAAAAAAGATTTCGGTATAAATAAAGGAAAGTACGCGTTTGTATGGCCGGTGTCTTTAAACATTTTGTCTAAAGCTGCCTGCATTTTTTCCCATATTGCAAATCCGTAAGGCTTAATCACGTAACAGCCTCTTACAGAAGAGGTTTCAGCTAAATCGGCTCTTTTAACCAACTCCTGATACCATATTGGGTAATTTTCACTTCTTTTTGGTATCCCTTTTGCCATTTTTTAAATTCGAATTGATTTTTAATATAAATTGTTACTATAATTGATTGGTACAATACTAAGCGTTATATTTGTTAGTATTACAACCTTTTTAGTACATTTAGTGTCATTAATTATAACGAAAGGCAAATATATGTTTTTTTTAGCAGGCCTTTCAAGGAAACTAAGTGCTTTTATTAACTGTTCATACACTATGAAAACATTTATAAAATTATTAACAGTCTCTTTTCTGTTTACAGGAGCATCTTCTTTTGCTCAGGTATCGCAGGAATGGGATGACACCTATTTTTTCACTACTGATAGGAGTAAGCCAACTTCAATATCAGATGATGTAAGAATAAAACCTAGCGTAAATTTTCAGGAGAATTCAACTTCTAAATATGCTAACCCTGATTATAATGGTGATGCTATTGTAGAAAACAGTAGCTATAACTATTATTCTGAGGATCAGCTTGATAATATATATGACGAAAATTATGTATTCGGTTCAAATTATGTAAATAACCCATATGCCTATGGTAATCCATACTACGGCTATAATGGTGCTTATTCTGCATTTAACGATCCATTCTTTAGTCCATATTATTCAGGTTATGCTAATCCGTGGGCATATAGAGGTTTGAGATCAGGCCTTTCATTTAGCATGGGTTTTGGCAGCATGTATGGAATGTATAACATGGGTTATGGTTATAGAAACCCTTATTATTACGATCCATTTTATAGCCCATATTACGACCCATATTATGCTTCGTACTATGGTTATGGTTACTATGGTGGTTTAGGATATTATAACAGATATTACAGAAGACCAACAGTTGTAGTAATTGAAAATAATGCAAGAAGTGTAGAAAATAGAATTAGCAGAGGTAATGCTGCATACTCTAGATACAGCGACAGAACTGTAAATTCTAACAAAATTTCTTCTTACACTCCATCTGCTAACTCAAGCAGAGCTGCAAACTCTAGAATTAGAAATATCGAACAAATTCAAGAAAGAGTAAACAATAGAAACAACGGTAGAGTTAGTTCATATACCAATAGTAACAGCAGCAGATCTTCTTACTCAAGTGGTAGAAGTAGCAGCTCATCATTTGGTACAAGAAACTCTTCGAGTTATAACTCAGGAAGAAGTTCGTTTAATAATAACTCATACTCTTCACCATCAAGAAGAACTACTTCATCTTTCAGTACAGGATCAGGTAGAAGTTCTTCATCAAGTGGAGGTAGCAGAAGCAGTGCTCCTGTTAGAAGAGGAAGACAATAAAATTTATAACTCGATATAAATAGAGCGAACTTATTTTTATAAGTTCGCTTTTTTATTTAATAAGAAATAATTATCTGAAATTATAAATGAAGACTATATGTTAAAAAACGGATTTTATTTTTCCCTGTTGATATTATCAATAATCTGTTTTACTAATAAAGCTAGTGCTCAATATTACAGAGATGCCTTAAGATATTCGCAAACTACATTTGGAGGTACAGCAAGAACTCAAGGATTTGGTGGTGCTTCAGTGGCGATAGGTGGGGATTTATCAAATGCAATTACAAACCCAGCAGGTTTAGGATTTAATAGAAGATCAGAAATAATTATATCTCCAGCTATAGGGTTTAATAATACAAACTCAAATTATTATACATATCCTGGTAATCCTACAGAGTCTACAACAGATTCTAGGTTTAATTTCAACTTTGGATCGTTAGGTGCTATTTTCTCAAAAGCACGTAATGGTATGAGTAGCAATTTTGGAGGTTCTTTTGCTATTAGTGTAAGTAGAATCAATGATTTTAATAATAGCATTACCTATAGAGGAACAAATGATTCTACACAGCTAGTTGATTCTTTTTTGCAGCAAGCAGATGGCGTCTCTTGGGATGAGTTAGACCAACAAGGTGAGAATGGAGTATTTGATTATTTAGGTCTAGCATATTTCACTTATTTGATAGGACCTAACTATGATGATCCTCAAAATTTTGATAATTATACCACACCCATTGCACCTCCGCAAGAATTCCCCACATTTCAACAAGAGCAAATAACTACTAAAGGCGCTCAATATGAGTGGAATTTCTCTTATGGTGGAAACTATGACGATAAAATATATTATGGTTTAGGCATAGGGGTTCAAACAATTAACTATACAAGAGAAAGAGAATACAGAGAGTCAGTATCAGATGGATCTTCACCATTTAGCGAACTAATTTATCTTGATAGACTTACACACAATGGTATTGGAGTAAACTTTAAAGCAGGTCTTATTTATAGAGCTTCAGATAAATTGAGATTTGGCTTAAGTGGAGTAACTCCAACGTGGTATAGACTGAATGAGGTTTTTGATGAAGAGTTATACACCTACTGGAATAACGTAACCATTTTCGACGGATACAATAGTGATGGCACAGAAAATTACACGCTTTTAACTAATTTTAGTCAAGAAGCTTTATACGATGAAATATATTTCAGCTTAAAAACTCCAGCAAGAATAAATGGAGGTGTGGCGTATTTCTTTGGTAAAAATGGATTTGTTACAGCAGATATTGAATATTTGAATTATGGCTCAACAAGATTAAACAATCCTAGATATGCAGTAGATGGCTATGATGCAGGTTTCGATTTTGATGGAGATAATGAAGTAACTAAAGATATTTATAAAAGCATCATAAACTTTAGGGTTGGTGGAGAGTATAGAATGGATATGTTGAGGTTTAGAGGTGGGTTTGCTTACTATGGAGACCCATACGCTGCAGATGATAGACTAGGTAATGATGTAATGAGTTTTACAGTAGGTACAGGACTTAGAAAAAAAGATTTTTATACCGATTTGGCTGTAGTTGCTAATACTTACACTTCAGAAGTAAGGCCTTATCAGTTGTATGATTATAATAGTGGTCAGGAAGTTAATCCAGTTGCTACTGTAAAACAAAGTCGTGTGAGAGCTATATTTACCGTTGGATTATTCTATTAAGATTTGATGAAGAAAAAAAAAATTATAAATGATCCGGTTTACGGATTTATATCTATCAATTCAGAGTTAATTTTTGATGTAATACAACACCCTTATTTTCAGCGGCTTAGAAGAATAAAACAACTTGGTCTTACAGATTTTGTTTATCCAGGTGCATTGCATACAAGGTTTCACCACGCTTTGGGAGCAATGTATTTAATGGGAGTTACGCTCAATGTATTAAGAAATAAGGGACAAGAAATTAGTGAAGAAGAGTTTGATGGGGCATTATTAGCCATTCTATTACATGATATAGGGCATGGTCCCTTTTCTCATGCTCTTGAACGCAGTATTTTAAAAGGTGTTCATCACGAAGATATGTCTATTCTTATTATGAATAAACTCAACAATGAGTTTAATAATAGCTTAGATATAGCCATTGCCATCTTTACAAATAACTATCACAGAAAGTTTTTCCATCAGCTGGTGTCTAGCCAACTAGATATGGATAGGCTCGATTACTTGCAGCGAGATTGTTACTTTACAGGTGTAATTGAAGGTAAAGTAGGGTTTGATAGAATTGTGAGGATGTTAGATGTGCACGATGATCAAATTGTTGTAGAAGAAAAAGGTATTTATAGTATCGAAAACTTCTTAAATGCCAGAAGGTTGATGTACTGGCAAGTATATCTTCATAAGACTACACTTAGTACAGAGCAAATGCTCATTCAGATAATTAAAAGAGCAAAGTACCTCGCTCAAAAAGGCGTGGATGTTTTTAGTTCTAAACCGCTAAGTTTCTTTTTAAAAGAAAATATTGGCTTCGAAGATTTTAGGGAAAAGCCTGAATATTTAGAATACTTTGCCCGATTAGATGATTTTGATATCTGGGGTAGTATTAAAGTTTGGGCAGACCACGACGACAAAGTTCTAGCAGAATTAAGTAGAATGTTGTTAGAGAGAAGGCTTTTTAGAGTGGAATTAACAAATAAAAAGTCAGTTGATAAGAATATTACATCAATTAGAGAATCACTTGCTAAACAATTGGATATTTCTCTAGAAGATGCGAAATTTTTCTGCACAAAGGGAAAAATAACAAATAAAGCTTATGTTTCTCAAAATCAAAATATCCTCATAAAATCTAAAAAAGGCGAGATTATCGATGTTGCCAAGGCTTCTGATCTACCAAATATTGAAGCTTTGAGTAAAATTGTTAAAAAATTTTATCTATGCTACCCTAAAGTTTTATCTTTGTGAATTAAATTATTTTTCAGGAAGCAAAGAGATAAAAATTCCTGTTTTTTTTAGATTATTTTAGAGTTAATGGAATTTACCATTCAGGAACTTGCCCATCTGTTAAAAGGAGAAGTAAGAGGCAACGAAAGTGAAAAGGTTCATACGATTTGTAAAATTCAGGAAGGGAAAAAAGGTGCTATTACTTTTCTGGCAAATCCTAAATACGAAAAATTTATCTACGATACTGAAGCTAGTGCAGTAATCGTAAGTAAATCTTTTGAACCAAAGAAAGAAATAAAAACCTCTTTAATAATAGTAGAAGATGCTTACCAGTCTTTTAGTGTATTGCTCGAAGAGTATGAGCGACTGGTTAAAATGCAAAAAACAGGTATAGAACAACCTTCATACATTAGCTCTTCTGCCAAATTAGGCGAAAAAATTTATGTAGGTGCTTTCGCTTACATAGGAGAAAATGTAAAAATTGGAGATAATTGCAAAATCTATCCACAGGCATTTATTGGAGATGATGTTACTATTGGGGATAATACAATTATCTATGCAGGGGCAAAAATTAATGCAAGAACTGAATTAGGTAGTTATGTAACCATTCAGTCGGGTGTGGTTATAGGTAGCGAAGGTTTTGGGTTTGCGCCTCAGCCAGATGGAAGCTACAAGAGAATTCCTCAAATAGGTAATGTAGTAATTAAAGATCATGTAGATGTGGGTGCTAATACTGCGATAGATTGTGCTACTACAGGATCTACTGTTATCGAAGAAGGAACAAAATTAGATAACCTCATTCAGGTTGCACACAATGTAAAAGTTGGTAAAAACACAGTAATTGCTGCACAAGCTGGTATTGCCGGTTCTGCTGAAATAGGAAACTATTGTATGGTAGGCGGGCAAGTGGGTGTTGTGGGGCACTTAAAAATAGCTGATAGAACTGGCTTAGGACCTAAAGCCGGAATTATGAGCTCTATAAAGAAAGAGGGTACAAATGTACTTGGAGGGCCTGCATTTGACCTTAAGCAGTATATGAAATCTTACGTAGTATTTAGAAAACTACCTGATTTATTAAAAAGAATTGAAGAACTGGAAAAGAGTTTAGGATAATACTATTGTTTATACAATGCATACAAAACAACATACAATTAAGAAGCAAGTAACAGTTTCAGGTGTGGGACTGCATACCGGTGTGCCGGCTAATATGACATTTAAGCCAGCGAAACCTAACCACGGTATTAAATTTAAGAGAATTGATCTTGAAGGAGAGCCTGTAGTTGATGCTGATGTTGACAATGTAGTTGACCTTTCTAGAGGTACTACTATAGAACAAAGTGGAGCGAGAGTTAATACAGTAGAACATACTTTAGCTGCCCTTGTTGGTTTGCAAATCGATAATGTGCTGATAGAGATTGATGGACCAGAACCTCCAATTATGGATGGTAGCTCTATCAAATTTGTAGAGTCTTTAAAAGAAGCAGGTCTAGAAGAGCAGGGAGTAATGAGAAACTTCTTTGAAATTCCAGAAAGTGTATTCTATAAAGAAGAAGACAGACAAGTAGAGTTAGCAGCACTTCCGCTAAACGATTACAGAATTACCGTAATGGTAGATTACAATTCTCCTGTATTAGGTAGTCAACATGCTTCTTTAAATCATATAAGCCAGTTTCCAGAAGAAATCGCTTCGTCTAGAACATTTTGCTTTCTTCACGAACTAGAAATGCTTCGTAAAAACAACCTGATTAAAGGTGGAAACTTTAACAATGCTATCGTGGTAGTTGATAAAGTTGTAAGCGACGAAGAACTTTCAGAATTAGCAGATTTATTTAATTTACCTAAAGTAGAAGTTAAAGAAGAAGGTATTTTAAATAATGTTGAATTAAGATATAATAATGAGCCTGCTAGACATAAACTCTTAGATTTAGTAGGAGATTTAGCACTAGCTGGTAGACCAATTAAAGGTCAAATATTAGCGGCTCGCCCAGGACACGCAGCAAACGTTGCTTTTGCAAAGAAGATTAAGAGATTGATGCAAAAAAACGTGAAGACTGAAGCTGTTCCTGAATACGATCCTAAAATGCCTGCTGTTTTGGACATCAACCAAATCGGTCAGGTATTACCTCATGCTTATCCTTTTAGATTAGTTGACAAGATTTTCCAATTAGATGAAAA
The DNA here is from genome assembly GCA_002729595.1 of Thalassovita sp. Lineage (GTDB taxonomy): Bacteria > Bacteroidota > Bacteroidia > Cytophagales > Flammeovirgaceae > Chondrinema. The sequence continues at coordinate 8,945 of PBYL01000341.1, forward strand.
TGCTGTTACAGGTATCAAAAACGTAACAATTAACGAGCCTTTCTTTGTTGGCCACTTTCCTGGAAACCCTGTAATGCCAGGTGTTTTACAGATAGAAGCTATGGCACAAACTGGAGGTATCCTTCTTTTAAACACTGTTGATAATCCAGAAGAATACTGGACTTATTTTGTAGGAATTGACAATTGCAGATTTAAAAAGATGGTAGTTCCAGGTGATACTTTAATTCTTAAATGCGAATTGTTAGCACCAGTAAGAAGAGGTATTGCCAAAATGAAAGGTCAAGGCTTTGTAGCTGGAAAATTAGTTTGTGAAGCCAACATGTCTGCATGTTTGGTTAAAAAAGATATTTAACAATATCAGTGTTCTTTGGTTTAGTGAAAAAATAATTATAAGAATGATTCACCCGTATACAAATATTCATTCTGAAGCGAAAATAGGAGAAGGAGTACAAATTGAGGCATTTGTTACCATCGAAAAGGATGTTGAGATAGGAGATGGATGCTGGATTGGCCCCAACGTTAGTATAATGGAAGGAGCCAGAATTGGTAAAAATGTGAAGATTCATCCTGGTGCAGTTATATCCAATGTACCACAGGACTTAAAGTTTCAGGGTGAAAAAACCTATACATATATTGGTGATAATACTGTAGTAAGAGAGTGTGTAACTATTAATAGAGGTACTGCTGATAGATGGAAAACAGAAATCGGTGCAGATTGTCTTTTAATGGCTTATGTACATATTGCGCATGATTGTCACATAGGAGATGGGTGTATAATCGCTAACTCTTGCCAAATTGCTGGTCATGTTACTATACAAGATTTTGCCAGATTAGGTGGAACTACAGCAGTTCATCAATTTGTAAAAATTGGCTCACATTGTATGATAGGAGGAGGCTCTTTAGTAAGAAAAGATGTGCCTCCGTTTATCACAGCGGCTAGAGAGCCATTGATCTACAGTGGAGTTAATTCTGTAGGTTTACAAAGAAGTGGTTTTTCACCAGAGAAAATAAACCAAATCCAAGAAGTTTATAGGCATTATTTTCTAAAAGGCAATAATAAAGCTCAGGCACTTAAGTTAATTGAAGAAGAAATACCCGATTCTCAGGAGAAAGACCAAATTCTAGATTTTATTAAAAATTCAGAAAGAGGGGTAATCAAAGGTTATCATTAAATGAAAATAACTGTAAAGGGAGCAGGTAAAAAGTTTGGCCATAACTGGGTTTTCAGAAATATCGATACAAGCTTTGAAAAAGGCAATAACTATGCGATAACTGGAAATAATGGTTCTGGCAAAACTACTTTAATTAAAGCACTTATCGGTATTACTCCACTTAGTGAAGGAACAATTGAGTATGCCGAGCAAGATGGTGTTAAAATTAATGCTGATGATTTTTTTAACTACATGACATTAGCAGGCCCTTATACAGAATTGATAGAAGAGTTTACTTTAATAGAAGTATTACAATTCTATTCAAAGTTTAAAGAACTAAGTTTATCTCATAAAGAATTGCTAGATATTACAGGTTTTAATAAAGTTAAAAACTTATCTGTAAAGTTTTTTTCTTCAGGGATGAAGCAAAAACTCAAATTAGCACTAGCAATGTTTACTAATTCGAAGGTGTTGTTTTTAGATGAACCTACCTCGAATTTAGATAAAGAAAATACCAATTGGTATTTAGAAAATATAGAAAAAGCGACTGTTGATAAAATATTAATAATTTGTTCCAACCAGCAATATGAGTATAGTTTTTGTCGCGAGGTACTTAATGTTAATATGTTCAAATAATTCACTTTTTTTAATAACTCTTTCGAGACTTTTTAATTAATTAGAAATTATTTTACATCCAATTATATAAGGTACCTAAATAAATTTTAATCAATGAATATGAAGCATTTAAAATACTTTTTTCTAGCTTTTACAGTTTCAGGGCTTTTATTTTTAGGAGCATGCGATAACGGTAGCGATCCTGAACCACAAACAGTAGCAGAAAAAATATCTAAATCTTGGAAAGTACAAAGCGCTACGCAGGATGTAGGAAGTGGTAGTGAGTCTGTAACTTTTGATTTTTCTAGCTTTAGATTAACGCTTGCAAGTACTGACGGAGAACCAACAACTTATTCTATTACACCTGGAGGTTTAACAGATGGAAAAACTCCTAACTATAATGGTTCTACTAACAGTGGTACTTGGACAATTAGTGGTAATACTACATCAGGTACAATCGTTTTTGAAGATGCTGCAGCTTCAGATTCAAGTGTAACATACTCTTTCGATGAGTCTGCAGGAACATTAACTTTAACATGGACTGTATCAATTGATATTGATAAAACAGAGCCATCTTATACTTTTGTATTAGAGTCTGCATCATAAGATCTAAGATAAAATAAACACATAAAAAGCCCACTAATAATTTTATTAGTGGGCTTTTTTATTACGCTAAAATATATTCTAGTTCTGAGCTAACAGATATAAAACTGCCATTCTCACAGCTACACCATTTTCTACTTGATCTAGAATAATCGAGTGCTCAGAATCTGCCACATCACTATTTAATTCTACCCCTCTGTTGATAGGTCCAGGGTGCATAATCACTATTTCTTTGTCGAGACTATCAAGTAATTGTTTATTTACTCCATAGTACATAGAATATTCCCTTAAAGAAGGGAAATTAGCTGATTTCTGCCTTTCTAATTGAATTCTAAGTACATTGGCTACATCGCACCAATTAAGCGCTTTTTTGATGTCTGGTTCATAACCAACTCCAATCTCAGTAATATACTTAGGAATTAGGGTAGGAGGTCCGCAAACTTTTACTTCAGCTCCTAATTTTTGCAGGGCAAAAATATTTGAAAGAGCTACTCTTGAGTGAGAAATATCTCCAACAATCACTATTTTTTTACCACCAACATCACCAAGTTTTTGTCTAATAGAATAAGAGTCTAACAAAGCTTGAGTGGGGTGTTCGTGTGTTCCATCACCAGCATTTACTACTTGCGCATTTATATTATTTGCTAGAAAATGTGGTGCTCCAGGTGACGCATGTCTCATCACAATAATATCTACCTTCATAGATAGAATGTTTTTTACTGTGTCGAGGAGGGTTTCACCTTTTTTTACAGAACTTGAAGAAGAAGAAAAGTTGATAACATCAGCTGAAAGTCTTTTTTCTGCTAATTCAAATGAAAGCCTTGTTCTTGTTGAGTTCTCAAAGAAGACATTTGCAATCGTCATGTCTCTGAGCGAAGGTACTTTCTTTATTGGTCGATTTATAACTTGTTTAAAATGATCTGCTGTTTCAAAAATTAAATTTAAGTCAGACTTTTCTAAATTTTTTATTCCTAGCAGATGCTTTACACTTAAACTTGCCATGTAAAAATGAAAAATATAATGTGCTAATAAATATTTTTAAATTATTACCCTTGCCATTGGTTAAACAACCAAATATTATCTTCGTCGAATCCTTGTTCTATCCATTCTACCACAACTCTTTGAGATTGAATAGTATTCACCGATTTTCCAACATAATTTGGCTCAATGGGTAGATGTCTACTGTACTTTCTGTTTACAAGTACAAATAACTCTACTTTAGAAGGCCTACCAAATGCCAACATAGCACTGATAGCCGCTCTAACAGTTCTTCCTGTGTAAAGTACATCATCAACCAGAATTACTTTTTTGTTTTCTATGATGAAAGGAACGTTTGTAGAATTTGGTGATAGTGGTTCATCCCTTCTTCTAAAATCATCTCTGTAGAAAGTGGTATCTAACGACCCAACCGGAACATCTACATTAATCATTTCAGAAAGTCGCTCTTTAATTCTAGAAGCAAGAAAAACTCCTCTAGGCTGCATACCAAGTAGAACAGAATCATTAAAATCTATGTGATTTTCAATTAATTGCTGGCAAAGTCTACTCAGGGTGATGTCTAAGAGTTTACTGCTTAACAATTTGATTTTGGCCATGCTAAATGAAATTGAATTTTTTGCAAGTTAGCTAATTATAACTCAATTGATAAATTTTTAAAATGATAAGTAAAAAACTATTTAGCCAAACAATACTTTAAAGTAAAAAGATGGCTTTTTAAGCTGCTCACGAACTTCCATGTCTGTTAACATAGAAGATATGGTTTCTCTTAAAGTTTTATTTTTAATGGCCTTGTTTACGATTAAACTGAACAACCAAGGGTAGTTAAGCAAATCTTGCATAGCTTTACTTAACTGTAATTCTTTACCCAATTTTCCATAAGTATATTGATCGTAACCTTTCATGAACTCAGCTGAAAAGTTGTTTGCTTTTAAGCATTTTTCAGCATGTATGGCAGCATACATGCCACTAGCCATGGCGTTGCCAATGCCTTCACCTGTAAAAGGGTCTATCAAGCTTGCTGCATCACCAATCAACATATAATTATCTCCTGATATTTTTCTTCTTTTTGAGCCAAGTGGTAAGCCAAACCCTTTTGGAGAGTCAATTTCCTTAGCATTTGCAAATCGCTCTTTTAAAATAGAGTTATGATTTATTAGTTGATAAAGCATCTTTTTAAGGTTGATGCCTTTTTTACTTATTTTATCACTTCTCATCCCCAAACCAACATTAGCTTGTCCATTGGGCAGTGGAAAAATCCAGAAATAACCCGGAAGTAAATCTTTTAAAAAATGGAGCTCGATATAATTGTTCTCGTGAATGCCTGTAATACCATCGTAATAAGATCTTATCCCTGCTACATAATGCCTTTTTTCCATATGGATATTCGCGAGCTTTTTGCTAAATTTTGAATATGCACCATTAGCAAAAATCACCAGTTTGGTTTTTATAATCTTGTTTCCATTTTTATCTGAAAGTAAAACCTGATTGTCAGCATATTCAAGATCGGTAATTTCAGTATTTTCTAGTAGGCTGATTGAATCTCTTTTTTTTACTTCTTCAATTAAAAAATTATCGAAATGAACTCTCTTTGATACAAATCCCGCTGGTAAATTATTATTTACAGCATCATGAATTTTAAAAGGAACATCTAATGTCTGCAAGTTAGGAGCTATAAATCTTGCTCCCCAAGATGGAACTTGTAAAGGCGTTTTAGAAAACGTATAATTAATTTCAGGATCTAATTTATTTAAAGTGCTTAATACCCAACCACTTAAACCATCGCCACAAATTTTATCTCTAGGAAAAGTTGCTTTGTCTACAAGTAAGCTGGGTATTCCCATTTTAGCTAAAAACATAGCAGTAGAACATCCTCCGGGTCCAGCACCAATTATACAAACTTCCGATTCTATCATCAAAATATAATTATTCAGCTCTAAAATGAATTGTGCCCAAAGTTATACAAATAATGATGTGAACTGTTTTTTAGATTTAAAATCTACTTTAGATAAAAAAACAAATGTGAAATCTTCTTACTTTTAAGATATAATTTTCTGCTTTTTTAGATTGAGACTGCAAATAGCAATGAACTACATAGAACTATATATAAAAGAATTGATATGGTTATTAAATGAAATGTCGCCATATCTTATGTTAGGCTTTTTAATAGCTGGTATTTTACATGCATACTTACCTCAACAAAAACTTGTAAAGTACATCGGAAAGAATAATTTAAATTCTGTAATTAATGCGTCTTTGTTTGGGATTCCTTTGCCTTTGTGCTCATGTGGAGTTATTCCAACTGGAGTTTCACTTAATAAAAATGGAGCTTCAAAAGGAGCAACAGTATCATTCTTAATTTCTACCCCTCAAACCGGAGTTGACTCTATACTTGCCACATATGCACTTTTAGGATTACCCTTCGCTCTAATTAGACCCATAATTGCATTTGTTACCGGAAATATAGGAGGGCTAATTACCAATAAAGTAGAAGAGAAGAATGTTTCAGCCTCAACTAGTGAAAATAGCTTTGTAGAAGCCGCTAGTAAGGATGAAAACAGATTTAAGAAAATGTTGAAATATGCTTTTGTAGACTTTCTAAAAGATATTTCGAAATGGTTGATTATAGGATTATTGATTGCTGCTTTTATTTCTTTATTAATACCAGATGATTTTTTTGCAGAATATCTAAGTAATCCATTTCTAAGTATGTTAGTAATATTGGCAGCTTCAGTGCCATTATACGTGTGTGCAACTGGTTCTATACCTATTGCAGCAGTTTTGTTAGCTAAGGGTATTTCTCCGGGAACGGCTTTGGTGTTTTTAATGGCAGGGCCAGCGACAAATGCAGCAACTATTACTGTAATTGGTAAAACACTGGGTAAAAAAACACTTACAATATACTTAGCCACAATAATGATCGGAGCAGTGACCTTTGGTTTATTGATTGATTATTTATTGCCAGCATCTTGGTTTTCTATTGCAGGTTTAGGAGTTATTCATCAACATGCGAATCATATTTTACCTAATTGGATCAATTATTTTTCATCTATAACCTTAGTTTTATTAATAATATATGGTTATGTTAAAAAAGAGAAAGTCGAAACTCCTATAATAGACAACAATATGGATTCTATTAAAATCAAAGTAAAAGGCATGACATGCAACCATTGTAAAGCTAATGTAGAGCGAAACATAAATGCAATGGATGGTGTAAAATCGGCTACCGTGAATCTCGAAAGTGAAGAAGTTACTATTAGTGGGGATAAACTTGACTTAGAAAAGATAAAACATAAAGTGGATGATATAGGTTATGAATTCGTTTCAAAAGTTTAAATATTATTTGTATTATGATATAAGAAAATGGTCTGATGCATGTTATTTTTAAAAAATACTTAGTATAGCATGCAATTTTTTATTTTATGCATTTATCTGAATGCCTAAATTATTTATATTGCAACAGTAATTAATTTTTTCATTTAAATAATCTTATAATACAATTCAATTTTCATGGGTACTTGGGGTTACAGAATCTTTGAAGATGATGCTTCTTGTGATTGGTACGATGAGTTTTGTGCTGGAAATCAATCATTCGAAACACTTGAAGA
>PBYL01000342.1 GCA_002729595.1 Thalassovita sp.
GCTGTTGATAATCTTATTGTTATAGATAATTTTTGCTATTACTCAAATGCAAACGTTCCCGTTGTTTTTGAAATAGTTTGATGTTCCTTATACTTCATTTTAGTATAATAGGGGTGTTTTTTCTAATAAAGAAATAATTAACATACCTACATATTTTTAAATATATATAATTATGGAATTGAGATATGCCGCGAATCCTCGCGATGCAAAACTTTACACAACACAGCGATTAAGAGAAGATTTTTTAATTGAATCAGTATTTGTAGACGATCAGCTTACTGGGGTTTATTCTTTGTATGATCGTATGGTTACAATAGGTGCAAAGCCTATTACAAAATCTCTTGAATTACCAGCATTCGAATCTGTTACTAAGGCTGATTATTTCTTAGAAAGAAGAGAGCTTGGTATTATCAATATAGGTGGAAAAGGTTCAGTAACTGTAGATGGAGAAGTATACGAACTAGCAAATAAAGACTGCTTATATGTAGGAAAAGGAAATAAATCTTTAGTATTTAGTAGCGATGATGCCTCTACACCTGCTGAGTTTTTTGTTAGTTCAACACCTGCGCATGCTTCTTACCCAACTACTAAAGCAGTTCAAGCTGAAGCTAATCCAGTAGAATTAGGGAGCCCAGATACAAGTAATGAAAGAACCATTTACCAATATATTCACGAAAATGGCATAAAGAGTTGCCAATTGGTAATGGGTTTTACTGAGCTTAAAAAAGGTAGCATCTGGAATACATTCCCTCCTCATACGCATAACAGAAGAATGGAGGTGTATCTATACTTCGATCTTCCTGAAAATCAAATAGTAATGCATTTTATGGGAGAGCCGACAGAAACCAGACACTTGGTAATGAAAAACAAACAAGCTGTAATTTCTCCTGAATGGTCTATTCACTCTGGAGCAGGAACTTCAGCTTACAGTTTCATCTGGGTAATGGGTGGTGAAAATCAGGCATTTACTGATATGGATCCGGCTGGCACAGATGTATTATTATAGTATGTTGAACTTTTAAATAGATAATCAATCATGAGTTTTTTTGATTTAAAAGGGAAAACAGCACTGGTTACTGGTTGTAAAAGAGGTATTGGAAAAGCAATGGCTGTAGGTTTGGCTCAAGCAGGTGCAGATATCATTGGTGTTTCAGCATCTTTAGAGTTAACAGGCAGTGATGTGGAGAAAGAAGTAACCGATTTAGGGAGAAGTTTTAAGGCATATCAATGTGATTTTTCTAAAAGGGAAAAGCTATATGAATTTATTGAGCTTTTTAAAGAAGAAAATGAAACGCCAGATATTCTAGTAAATAATGCTGGTACTATCATGAGAAAGCCAGCAGCAGAACACCCAGACGATTATTGGGATACTGTAATAGAAGTGAACCTCAATGCTCAGTTTATACTTAGTAGAGAAATTGGTAAAGAAATGGTAAGCCGAGGAAGCGGAAAAATTATTTTCACAGCTTCATTACTCACTTTTCAAGGTGGTATTACTGTTCCAGGTTATGCAGCTAGTAAAGGTGGAGTAGGGCAGTTAACTATGGCATTATCTAACGAATGGGCATCTAAAGGTGTAAATGTAAATGCAATTGCACCTGGTTACATTGCAACAGATAATACTTCTGCTTTAAGAGCTGATGAAACCAGAAACGATGCTATTCTAGCTAGAATTCCGGCAGGAAGATGGGGTAAACCAGAAGATTTAGTTGGAGCAACGATTTTCCTATCTTCTACTGCATCTGATTATGTGAATGGAATTGTTTTAACTGTTGATGGTGGCTGGATGGGAAGATAATTAGTTAAGCCATAGGTTAATAATACTGGCACCTTCAACTTTATAACCTGTCAGTATTTCTTTTTCATTATAAACTATGGTGTAGCCTTCATTAGGAACATCCCATAAATCACCTCTCAAGAAACTACTTACTCCAGTAGGTATATGATTACTATAGAGTCTGCCCGGCATACCATGTTCAAGCTGCGCAGACTCTGTTGTTATATTTTTATTAGGATTAATATCGTTGGGTAGCGGTTGAAGTTCTTTTACTATACTTTTCCAATCTTCATCTAACTTTTCGGGTAAAAAACCTGGTGAGAGTATTATAGAGGTATTCTTATCATTTTGGCTATATGCCTCAGGGTACCACGCATCATTACTAATTAACACCTTAGTTTTTCCGATTGGTAAATCAAAAACTGGAATATTCTCAAAACTTCCACTTTTAATAAAGTCTTGTTCTTTTTTAAATGGGCAAGCTTTTCTTATAATGTGTGGGTAAGCAGTGCCATCTGGTTTGTATAAAAGAGAAATATTGAAAAGATCACCTTTATTGCTATTTAGCTTGCCTTCTTTAATTTCTGGGTTTCTTATGATTATACTCCCAGGAATTACATAAACATTGTATTTATTAGCCATTGATGAAAAAACAAAGTTAAATACATGAGCCATTTTGTCTGATTTCATCGAGAATAAGGCATATTCCTTTTTATTAGGAATATCAGGCGCATTTAAATATTCAGGAATAAAGTTTATCAGGTTGCTCCAAATTGCCAGTTCACAAGCTTTAGCAATATTGCTAGCCTTTATCACTGCGTCTTTTTCATTCTCGGCTATTAGTCCTGTTCCAAGGTGTTCTGGTAAAACAACCACAGTTTTTTCGTTAAAAAAACCTTCTTCTTGTGCTTTAGAAAAGTAGCTATCTATTTTGTTGTAAAAGCTTTCGAGATTGGCATAATCGGAGGTAAACATAAAAGGCTGAATCGAAACGATATTGCCTTTGCCAATATTTGCTTGGCCAAACTCAGATATTTCTCTAAGTTTTAAAGATGTTTGTTGAAAGTGAGAATTCCGGTCGTAATTACTCCACCAGAAATAAGAGATAATTGAGAATAAAAATAAAGCAAGAATATATCTGTACTTTTTCATATTGGTGAGCTCTTACAAAAGCTTGTTGATTAGTTTTTTTATGGAAAACTTTTACAACCAAATATAACCAACATCAGTCGAATTACGAATGATAAAACTTATTGTAAAAAAAATAAGCAGACCTTTTTAGGTCTGCTTATACATAGATTACCAATAAACTACTCTGATTTAATTTAATCTTACTCGTTGAAAGAGATCACTTTCTCGAATGATTTTTCTCCTGATTCAACCTTAAAAGTATAGCTACCTTTAGTGATTTTGTCTAGGTTGAATTTTTTACCGTAGTCTTTGCTTCTGCTTTCTTCGTCGAAGTGAACTAGTGCTCCAGCTTCGTCGTAAATGCTAACAGATACGGCTTCTTTTAAACGATTTGCTAAACGTACTTCAACTTTACCATCGCGTAGTCTAATGTCCGGAGTGATAGCAACGGCTTCTTTTTCGTTTGCTACAGTGATTCTACCTTGAGAATCGATATCGAACTTTTGCGATACTTCAGCGTTTCCGCTTATAATATAGAAAGTGTACTCACCAGAATTAAGTCTAGAGAAATTGAACATTTCCATGTACACATCTTTTTCATTTACATACTTGGTGTATACCTGAGCGTTATCTGCATTTTTAATGATAACACGCATGTCGGTACTTTTTAAGTTGCGAACAGTAAGCAATACTTTGCTATTATCTGTTTGTGGCTTTAGAGTTAGCGAAAGGTCGTCTGCAATATCGTTTGCGAACACAGCTGCATTTAATGAACCGATCATTAATAATGCTGATAAAATTGCTTTTCTAATTAGCCTCATAGCTGAAAAATTTTAAATTGTTTGAAAATGATTTCAATGCAAACATAACCGCTTATGCGATTTTTTGTGTAAATCTAATGTTAATTATACATTAACATAAAGTTAAATAAATATATTAATATTAATTTAATGTTAAAATGACTTATTATCTTTTGATCCATTTTTTTTATAAAATCATCGTTTTTGTTGAAGATTTAAAATTTAAAACGTTTTAAATTATGAGATTATCAAAAATATGTTCAAATTTTAATAAATCAGTATTAATTAAAAATTACCAAAACATATATTCGCATAAACGAATATTTAAACTTTTTTTAGTGAATTTGCTAGCGAAATTTCACTTTTATGAAAAAATAAAGGAAAAGACATGGAATATTTTCAAGATTATATGAAAGGCAATGTGTGCTTTGGTTGTGGAATTGAAAATGAAGAGGGCTTACAGATCAAAAGTTATTGGGAAAATGACTTGAGTATTTGTAAATGGAAACCCGAAGAAAAGTACCATGGTTGGGCAAACTTATTAAATGGAGGTATAATAGCTACATTAATAGATTGTCACTGTATGTGTACAGCCATGGCTGCGGCATATAAACATGAAGATAGAAATTTAGGGAGCTTGCCAGAGTATCGATATGCAACAGGTACAATTACAGTAAAGTACCTTAAGCCTACTAGTTGCGAGAAGGAAGTAATACTAAAAGCAAAAGTACTTGAAATAAAAAATAAGAAAGTAGTGATGCAATGCGATGTGTTTTCAGAGGGAGAAAAAACGGCAGAGGCAGAAGTGATAGCTATTAAAGTATATAATAGTGCAGAAGATCAATCGCAAAATCCTTTTAAATGATTTACTGTATTAAATTAAATCTTCGGATTTATCTAATATATCCCAAGTATGGTCTGCTAGCATTTTTACTGTAGCTATATATTTTTCAAAAGGTTTTGATCTACCCCATTCTTTTGGGCCAATTAAGGATAGTACATCAGTATCCTGATTTTTTTGATATAAGTAGTAAACTTCTCCAATAAGAGGATCGAAGGGAATATCGGCTAGGTAAATTCTTTCTGAAACTTGTACTCTTGATTTAATAGCATTTGCCTGTTCTGCCAGTAAGCGCATTTGCTCATACAATTGTTGCATCTGTAAATCTGTTTGTTGATGCATGGCTTTAACAGATCGGCCTTTAATTTTTCCTTTATCTTCTGGCTTTATTACAGCGCTTCCATTGTTATGTGCATAAGGTAACACTCCAGGGTTTTCTGTGGTACTTTCCTTTAGCTTGTCAAAATCAATTTGATTTAAATCTACAGCTTTTCCCTTTTGGTGTTTTTCATTATCCTTTTCCATATGCAGCCTTCTTTTAAGAAGAAATAAAATCAAGAAAATAAATGGTACTGCAAATTAACAACACAGGCTGCCTTTTAAAAAAGCAGCCTGCGAAAATTTTATTTTGTTATTGCATCAATCCGGACATCTGACATATATTCAGGAATAGGCAAACCAAAGTGCTGTAGGAAACTTGGTAATATCGCTGTTGTCGAAATACCATGAATACGGCTGTTTTTTACTGAAGTATCTTGTGGATCATACACTATAAAACAACCTTCTGGTATGTGATAAGCAGTTCCATCAGACTCATCGTCGATTTGCTCATTCGCTAATCCGGCAGCAGATAAAGCAACAGGCACATTTTTAAACGAGAAAGTTTGTTCTTCCAAGTTTCTATGCCCAAAATTGATAGAGAAGAAGTTATCTTTATTTCTAAAAATAAGCGGTTTACCTGCTATATAAACTTCTCTTAAATCTGCATTTAACTTTTTAGCCTTTTCATCATCAAGAACTGAAAAGTTATACTGCGGGTGCATGGCTGGTTTAATTTCCCAGTCATTATGGTTAAGATTAAAGGTATTTAAAAATTTAGTGATGTCTTTGCAGTATAACTCAGTACTCAATTGCTCAGCTTTTGTAGCTTCTTGGCCCATACTGCTGCTAATAACAATTTTATATTCTGGGTTTTTATTAGCGAACTGAATCAACTTCTCAAAGAAATTATTAAAGTGATTCATGGCATAGTCAATCTCACCAGAAAATCTTGTTTTCCATTCGTTACTTAAATTATAAGTATCGTAATGATCTGGAAAAGTAGCTGCCCAGTAGCGGTGCATAGTAGATGCTACATGGTTCGAGAAAAATGTTGAGAAAGAAGGTTTTTTACTACCTACTAACTTTAAATAGATATCGAAGGCGAGTACAGATTGAAATACTCTTCTTCTGTTCTTTTTCCAGTTTTCTCTTTTTTCGGCTAGCAGCTGTCCTGCTACACTTGCCAAAGTTTTTGGTTGAATACCCAATGTTGGAAGACTTACTGCTAAAGCAGAAGCTGCTTTCATATCAATTCCAGTATCCACATTTCTTCCAGATTTTCTAGACATAGCTAAATTAAATCTCTGGAAAGGCTCAAGCTTTTTAGGATGAGAGTTACTGTCGCCAGCAAAAGGATCTGGAATAAAGAAAGAGTAATCTTGGTAATTAGTTGGCAATGGAAAAGTATGCATAGAAGAAAATACTCCCGGCTGTTTTCCTGCATCTGCCAGTATCTTCCAAATTGGTGGATATTTTTCGTCTACTGAAGTTAAATTTTCTCCAAAGTCATGGATCTTGTGCTGGCTGTTAGTTACACCTCTATGTACAGTAGGCCAGGTTTTCCATGGGGAAAGCTCTCCTTCATCTTCTGCTACAGTTTCTATCTGCGCACATTTCGGAAGAACCTTGGCTAATGTTGATGATGGATATTTTTGGCAAAAATGATCGATTACTGTGTAAGGAACTTCATTTAGCTCAAAAAAAATAAACTTTCTCATAGATTACGTGATTGGTATTTGTTTCAAAATTCTCATTTAAGTAATTGCCAATATGGACTGTTCTAGTTAAAAAAATGATAGCAATGAAAAAGTATTACTTTGAGAATTAATATCAGGTTATCAACGAAAAAGCTGAGGAATATGTAAATAAAATGAAGTTTTTTTTAGAATTAATTCAAATAGTTAATAACTGCCAGTAGCCAGTCGGGCTTAAAAAAGAATAATAAGAGCGGGAAAACCATTACTGACAAGAATAACTGTTGCTTTTTATTGAGTAAAAATGGTACTGATGTAATTGGTGGAGTTTTAAAAAATGAAAAGTAAGGCATCTTTAAGTAATAATATAATGCAATAAGTACATTAAATATACCCACAGTAAATAAGGCGATCATTAAAGAATTACCAGATTGGACCTGTTGCCATAAGGTAGAAAAAATCAAAAGCTTAGCTGTAAAGCCTGCTGTAATTGGTAATCCTGTTAGAGAGATCATGGTGATCAGAATCAATATGGCAGGGAAAATTTGTGCTTTGGCACTTCCTTTCATTAAAGAAATCTGATCTGAACCGAATTTTTGTTCAAGAAAATAAACCCAGCTAAATGCAGCAAAATTCATGAACAAAAAGATGAAGATATAAAATTGTAGGCTTGGCATACTTCCATTAGAAATACCAAATATCGGAATGAGTATAAATCCTGTATGTGCTATTGATGAATAGGCCAAAAGTCTTTTGCTACTATTTTGCCATACAGCCGATAGATTGCCAAACAGGATGCTAAGCATAGCAACTGCAGCTACCAAATAATTTAGAATACTTTCTTTCGAGCTTGATAAACCAGACTTTTCCCACAATACGCAGAAAATAAATATAGCTCCAGCTTTTGGTGCAATGGAAAGGAATGCAACAAAAGGAGTTGGAGCAGCTTCATAAGCATCTGGAGCCCAACCTTGAAATGGAAATGCCGCTAACTTGAAAAGTAAACCTATAAATAATAACCCACAAGCTAATAAGCCAATTTCAGTTCCGGCAAGTTGAGTGATTTTGCCAATTGCTTCAAACTCTAAACTATTGGTAAAGCCATAAATAAGCGAAATACCATATAGCATGAGTGCTGTAGAAAATGCACCAAAAAGCAAATATTTCATGCTTCCTTCAACACTACGCTTGTCGTAATTGAAGTAGGTAAGCATATAAGAGCTAAAAGAAACGATTTCTATAGAAAGATAGAGCATTAAGAAATTGGCAGACATGCTCATAAAGTGCAAGCCGAGTAATAGAAAAAGGAGTAAACTGAGATATTCTCCACTTTTTATATTGTTATTCCTTTTACCAAAGAAGCTTAGTGAAATAGAAAATATGGCTGAGAATGTAAATACAACCTTGAAAAATACAGTTTGTGAATACATTTCTAGATTGCCAAGAAAGAGTTTTCCAGTTTCTTTAGGTTGGATGTAAAGTAAATATAAGTGGATTGCTAACCCAGCAAGCGATAATACGGTATTGAATAATTGTTTTTTGTCTTGCGTAAAAATGCTGAAAAGCAAAACAAAAGTTGCCAATACTAGCAGCCACAATTCAGGTATTAGTTTCCCCGCACTTAATAAAATATCGTTGATTTGTTCCTTCATCTGTAGTTCAGATCAATTATTTGCCTGAAAAATGATTTCTAGGTTTTGCTTTCCAGTTTCTTGGATAAAATCTACAAAGTAAGCTACACTTGGTTCAAATAAATCGAGCAATAGTTTAGGGAATATACCTAGAACTAAACTTATTACAGCAAGAGGAATAAGCATTACAAGCTCACGACTAGTTACATCAGAAAGAATTTTACTCTCATTTCTACTCCAAAAATTGCCAAGAAACATTCTTTGCAAGGTCCATAAATAATAGGCTGCTCCTAAAATTAAACCTAATGTAGCAGTAATAGCCATCCAAGCTGGTAGTAGGTTATTTACTTCATGAGACTGGAAAGCTCCTAAGAAAACAAACAGTTCTGCTATAAAACCTGAGAAACCTGGCAACCCAAGTGAAGCAAAAAATGCGATAGTTACCAATGCAGAGTAAATCGGCATTTTACTACTTATTCCTTTATAGTGTTCAATTTCTAAATCTTTAGTTCTATAGTATAATACACCAGCTACTAAGAAAAGCATTCCTGATATTATACCGTGACTAAACATTTGATAGATAGCGCCATTTATTCCTTCTGCTGTAAGAGAGGCAATTCCTAATAACACAAAACCCATATGAGAAATGGAAGAATAGGCAATCATTTTCTTTAAATTGTGTGTACCCAGTGCAACAAAGGCAGCATAGACAATGGCTATTAAACCACCGAGACCTAACCACCAAGCAAAATGAATGGCGCCTTCTGGGAAAATACTATAAGGAATTCTGAGAATGCCATAACCTCCAATTTTTAATAATATACCTGCTAGTACTACAGAAATACAAGTTGGTGCTTCTACGTGTGCATCTGGTAGCCAAGTGTGTACTGGAACCGCAGGAAGCTTTATTGCTAAGCCTATTATTAATAATAAGAAAGCAATGAGTCTGGCATTTTCTCCAAAAAATGAATTAATGTTACCTTTAAAAAATACACTATTCGGTATGTAGTTCTTTGCATCCATCATAGAGATCATGTCAAAGGTTCTTACATATTCTTCCGAAGGGAGTGTCCCATTCAGTAACATTTCTTGTATCTGATTTACTTGAGCATCAGATACGGATTCTATATTTTGAGCTAGTCCAGTCTTAACTGCGGTGGCAGCAGGGTCTATTACTGAGGTGTATAAACCAATCATCACAATTAATATAAGGACTGATCCTGCTAATGTGTAAATAAAAAACTTGATTGAAGCATATTCTCTTCTGGCACCACCCCAAATCCCGATTAAGAAATACATTGGGAGTAACATAAACTCAAAGAAGAGATAGAAAAGGAAGAAGTCTAATGCTAAAAAGCAACCGTTAATACTAGTGTTTAGCAGAAGAAAAAGAGCATGAAATCCTTTGGTTTTAGTTTTTATTTCGAATGCAGAAATAGCAGCAATAAACAGAATGATGGAAGTTAATAGCATCATGCTGCTATTTAATCCATCCATTCCTACAAAATAATTTATCGAAAAATTACCCAGAGTTCCCATTGATAATTGGAGCCAAGGGTGTTTTTCTATAAGTTGAAATTGACTTTCAACATTTACTCCTGTTTGTATAGTATCTCCACTTTGTAAAATAATGCTACAGGCAATTAATAATTGAATACCTGTTATAACCAGACTTATCCACGGAAAAGCTTTTTTTGACTTGACTGGTAATAACAATACCAAGGCAAGGGCTACAAGTGGCGAAAAAATGAGTATGGTAAGTATATTTTCACTCATTAATTTATCTATATTGAGTTATTACTAATTTTATTAAGGATATATCCCTAAAATTTAAAAATGAAGAAGAGCGCGATGAGCAAAGTTGTAACTAATGCTGCTGAAATATAAGATTGCACTTTTCCTCCTTGTATTTTTCTACTAAAGTTTCCTGCTTTACCAGTAAACCAAACCAATGTTTTAATTAAGCCATCCACCATTATTCTATCAACCCAAGCAATTACATGGGCAATTACTACTTGACCAATAGCAAAATTATCAATGGTTTTATCAAGCCATTTTTTATCGAATTTGGCTAGAGTAGTAGATGTTTTTATTAATATATTTTTTAAACCCGGATCGAAGACTCTGTCGAGATACCAGAAATTATAAGACAGCTTATAGAATATATTTTCAGTTGAAACCAACTTAGAAATTGAGATACTTTCTTTTTGATAGACAAGCCAAGCAACACCAACTCCACTCAAAGAAAGTAAAGCTGATATAACTACAATTAATAAATGCCCTTCTCCTTCTGTTGGAGTAGCTCCTAAAATATGCATTAGCCAACTACTTTCTGCATTAAAAGGGTTTAAGCTGAAAATTAAAAACAAAGACATACCTGCAAGCATGGCAAGTGGTAACTTTATTTTGATCGTATTTTCATGAATATGATTCCAAACTTCAGCACTTCCTTTCCATCCGTTTTTTCCACCAAATACTTTAATCAATTGTCTTCCAGTATAGAAAGATGTGATTACCGCAGTTAGAAAACCTAACAAAGGAATAATCATTAGCAAAGAGTTTTGCTCATGAAGCGAAAAGTGAAGCATTCCTGCTAAAATGGCATCTTTAGAGAGGAAACCTGAAAAAAGTGGAATGCCTGCTAAAGCAAAGCCACACAATGTGAAAGTGATAGTCGTAAAAGGTAATTTCTTATAAAGTCCACCCATTAGGTTTATATCTTGCGCATCAAAATGTTGATGGCTTTCATGAGCTGCGTGATGTAAAGCGTGGATTACAGCACCAGCCGCTAAGAATAATCCTGCTTTAAAAAAAGCATGAGTAAAAAGATGGAACATCGCACTTTCAGTTGCACCAACCCCAATGGCACTTACCATATAACCTAATTGAGAAATGGTTGAAAATGCTAATACTTTTTTAATATCAGTTTGAGTTAAAGCTGCAAACGCAGCAGCAAATGCCGTAATAACACCTGTAAATGCTATAATTAAATTAACTTCTGGTGTAAAAAGAAAAGAAGTACGGAATAGCATGTACACACCTGCAGCTACCATTGTTGCAGCATGTATCAATGCTGATACAGGTGTCGGTCCTTCCATGGCATCCGGTAACCAAGATGATAATGGCAATTGAGCAGATTTACCTACTGCACCACAAAAAATACCGAAGCCAGCAATAAATAAAATCGTACTATGCTCTGCAGATATATTCCCTGCCTGAAAGTTTTGGGCGATTAATTGTAAATCGGATGTTGAAAACAGAAGAAATAAAGATAAGAGTCCGCATAGGAAACCAGCATCTCCGATTCTGTTTAATAAAAATGCTTTTTTAGATGCTCTTTGAGCTGATTTTTTATGATGCCAGAAGCCAATTAAAAGATAAGAAGACAGACCTACCAATTCCCAGAATACATATATAATAAGCAAGTTAGATGTTAGGATTATCCCTAACATTGAAAATGTAAATAGGCTTAGATAGGCAAAGTATTTACTGTAAGCCTCATCTTCTTTCATGTATTCTTGTGAGAAGAGTTGCACAAGGGTAGATACAAAGCAAACCGTAAACAACATTAATGCTGTTGTTTGGTCAATAAAAAGGCGTATGTTATAAGGGGTGCCTTTTATTTCAAACCATTGCACAACTGTTTGAATATTAGGTTCTGTTGTAAAGGCTTGGACTACAATATATAATGAAAGACAAGCAGCAATAAAGGTGAATAAAGTAGATATAGAACCAGAAAGCTTTTTCCCAATTGTTTTAGAGAAAAACATGAGCAAAATAAAAGCACCAAATGGTAAAGCTGCTATTAAAATAGCTGTTAATGCAAGTGGTTCATGTATAGTTTCTACTGCTTCCAATTTTGTTTATCAGGTATTAGCTCAAAATTCTTGGCGAAAATACGAATTAATTATTGATTGCCTACTTATCTCCTAGTTCGTGAATATCATCAGGTTGAGCAGTTTGATAAAATTGATAAACCTTTAAAATAATTGCTAGTGCAACTGCGGCTTCGGCTGCAGCAACCACAATTACAAATAAGGTAAATACCTGTCCGTGTTGGGAGGTTGGATATAACTGATTGAACCCAACCAAATTTAAGTTGGCTGCGTTTAACATGAGTTCGATACCAATTAAAATGATAATTGCATTTTTTTTAATTAGTACAACAGTTACTCCACACGAAAATAAAATCAGGCTTACAGCCAAAAAAACTACTGGTGAAAACATGATGCATCAATAAAATTTCAGCCGGCTAAGATAATGAAATTCAATGACCCACCTTAAAATGTGTAGCTTTATTTATCATAAACTGAGAATAAATAATTCAATCAGGTAAAGTTCGTTGTCTTACAGATTTAGAGAATTCTTGTTTTTGAAGTATTATAAATTTCTCATGTTAGATTTTATATCTTTTGTTTGGTCGGTAGACCCAAGTGTACTTGAGCTAGGTAGTTTTTTTACTTTACACTGGTCTGTCTTGGTGGTTGGTTTAGGATTGTTCTTAGCATTTGAGCTATTTTATAGAACATTGTCTAAAGAAAACTTTCCTAAGAAAAGATCAGAGCTTTTGTTTGGTGCCGGGCTTTTAATAAGTCTCATCGGTGCAAAAGTATTTGCTACTATTTTTAAAGGGAGTAGTTTAGAAAATCTAAAAGAAATCGACTTTTCTCTATCAGGTGGAATTTTATTTTTAATTGCATTTTGTGTATTCATCACGAAGAAATCTCCAAGAACACATTTATTATACTTATTAGATACTGCAGTTTTCTCATTAATTCTTTTTTTAGCTTTCCAGCAAGCAAGCTTGTTTTTGGAGCCAGGCAATTGGGGTAAGCAAACCGAAGGAAAGTTTGGGGTGGTTTTTACAAATGAGGCTGAAAGTATATTAGCAGGTGTTTTTGATAAAATAGATACAGTTCAAGTAAAGGCAACAAATGAGCTAGCTGATGTAGGTCAAGTACCTGTAGTAATAGATATAGATTTTATTGACGAACTTTCAGACCAACAAGAAGCTGAAAACTTTATAAATAAAGATTTTAAAAACAGTATCATTTTTTACGAGGTATTCAATCAACATGTGCAAGTTGATACTGTGAAACCACTTGAGTTTTCGGTAAATAAAATTGAAAATCAAAAATTACAAGCCGATGTGAAAGCTATTGGGATATTGAGACATCCAACAATGCTTTATAAAGCACTATTTCTATTAGTAGTTTTTTCAGCCTTAATTTATTACAGGAATAAATTGCCAAAAGGAATGGCAGCAGGTTTAGGTATATTATTATTACTCTCAGGATTAACTATACTGAATTACCTATTTGCAAATAAGTTTACTTGGGATGTTGTATCAGAAAATAGCCTTTCACTTATATTATTTATAGCAAGTGCTTTTTATCTGATCAAATTACCTGAGCTTTCTATTTCTAAATCCTCTTAAGTTAGGATTTTTCTTAAAACTTAAGGATCAATTCTTTAAATGAGTGATCAAGGCTCTCTTGATTAATACATCTAATATCTTCTACCGAATTAGATTCAAGATCTATACACACCTCAAACAAAGCCTCTTTGTAATTATAGTATACAATTCTAAATGCTTCGTTTTCATTTGATGAAACTTGATTAGCACTTTGAATAAATGTCTTTTTGATATTGAGAGGAAGAATGTTGAAATTAATATTGTTCATTTTTAGCTCCTATGTTTGTTTTTTTAAAAATGGAGTATTTTAATTTTATTTTTTTTAAATAATTAACCATAATATTACGCAAGTAATAAATCGGTATCTCTCGTCTTAAATGAATATCAATTCTTTATTCCCTACAAATTGAAGATGGAAGTAGATTGTGAAGTGCATAGTTTTTACATAACATAGCATGAAATCTTTGCTATTTAGCTATAAACATTACATAAAAGTTACTTATATGAGCATTCTAGAAGGTGTGTAATCAAACTTTTATATCTAAATATATGTCTAATTTTTGATGCGCTATATTATATATAATTAACAATTTATAGGAATATTGGTCTATGAAACAATATTTGAATATTATTAATAACTGGGGCGTAAATAAAAACCAAAGCGAGGCTTTAAATAAAAGAATTTTTTTAGCTAACCAATTAGCTATTATTCTTATAATACCTTTTTTGTTTTTTTTACTTTCAACGCTGGTTTTCGGTTTAGTAAGCCACTTTGTTTTTTTAAGCTTTACAATACTTGCATATCTAGCTGTTCCATTACTCAATAGAAATGGGTATATCAATGCTTCACGTGTTCTATTATGTATAGGGCCAACCATTTTTATTACTTCAGCTTCAATTTTAGCTAAACTCAATGCTAATGAAGCGAATGTAATGGTAGCTCTAGCACCAAGGGCATTTATTTTATGTATGGCTGTGTTACCTCATGTGATTTTCAATTATGAAAATGGAAAACTCATGTGGAGTTCATTTATCATAAATAGTGTCTGTGTGCTATTTTACGATGAGTTACATTACATTTTTGGTATTCAAATAAGCCATTTGGAATATGATGCTTGGAAGTATGAATGGTTTAGAGCAACAATATCTATTGCATTTATTACTATTACCTTGTTTCTATTTGTATTACAGGATATAAATGAAAAGTTTCAAAGAAGAATTGAGGAACAGAAAAAAGAGCTTTTAGATTTAAACAGACTCAAAGGAAAATTGCTAAGTATCGTATCTCATGATTTAAGAAGTCCATTGGGTTCTTTGCAAGGCATGCTCGATTTGTTGAGTATTGGAAGTCTTACTCCTGAACAGATGAATAAGATTACTACAGATCTGAGTGAGAAGATTGCTAACACTGTGGATACGATGGATAATTTGCTGAGATGGTCTATGTCTCAAATGAATGGTTTGCAAGTAAACTTTTCATTAGTAAATCTAAATGAGATTGTAAATCAGACATCTCGTTTTTTAGAAGCAGCAGTTAATAAAAAAGACATCATGATTATAAATGATGTTGATAAGTCTATTAAAGTGGTTGCTGATAATGAGATGATAAAAATTATTATTAGAAACATTATTTCTAATGCGATAAAATTCTCGCCAACTCACTCAAGAATTACCATATATACAGAGCAGATAGAGAATGAAGAAATTCTCGTACATATTAAGGATGAGGGAATTGGAATGGATGAAAGAGAAATTGATAATTTATTCAATCCACATAGTCATTTCTCTAAACCTGGTACTCAGAATGAAAAGGGCTCTGGTTTAGGTTTAATGCTTTGTAAAGAGTTAGTTGAAAAGCAAGGGGGAGTTTTACTTGTGAAAAGCAAAAAAGGTGAAGGAAGTATATTTTCCTTCACCTTTAAGAATGTAAGTGCAAATAATTTAGCAGAAAATAAGAAGTTGGTTACTGCTTAATATTGTTTTGCGATTCATCTAATGCTGCTTCAAGAGAAGCTATTTTTTCTAAGAATTCTTGTTCTTTTCTTTGAATTTGCTCTTGTGTTGCCTGCATTTCTTCCATGTTTTGTCTCATTTCTTCGTCTTTCATTCTTAACTCTTCTGACTGCATTTGAGACTCTTCTAGCAACGAGCGTGTCTTTCTGTTAACTAGAATACTTGAGATTGTTGAGGCAATACTTTCAGAAAGGCGCTCTACAAATTCAATTTCATAATCTTTAAATATGTTGAATGAAGCAATCTCCATTACACCATGTATTTCTTGGTTGAACTTCAATGGTACTATCAGGATTGATTTAGGATTTGCTTTACCTAATCCAGAAGTGATTTTAATATAATCATCTGGAACATCTGTAATAAACACTGTATCGCCTTCTCTCCAAACTTGACCAGCTAAACCTTCACCCCAAAGAATTTTCTTTTTCAAATATTTTCTTTTCTCCCATGCATAGCAACCGATTAACTCTAGGTGTTTGTCATCAAGGTTTGAGTCGTTAACAATGAATATACCTCCTTGATTAGCATTTAGGTAGCTTACCATTTCAGCAATTAGGTTTGGCCCTAATACTTCAAAAGAGTCGGTTGTGCTTCTGAGAATCTCTCCAAATTTAGCATACCCTTCGTTTGCCCAGTTTCTATGTCTATCAGCATCTGCTACTTTCTTTAGGTTTTCCCTCATTGAAAGTAAGGCATTTCCTAATTCATCATTTTCACCTAAAAGAGTAAATTCAGATGAATAATTTCCTGTACCAATGTCTTGAGCGAATCTTGAAGTTTCTCTTAAGCCAGTTACTAGTTTACTAACAGCATCAGTCATTTTACCGATCTCATCTTTTGAGCTGCTTTGTACATTGTGGCTCAACTCTCCTTTACTAACTAATTCTATAATTTCTTGAATCTTTCTAACTGGTGAGGTAACACGACTAGCAGTAAGCAATGAGGTAAATATTGATACTATTAAAATAACCAAACCACTAATAATGATACTTATCATGATGTAGCTATTGTTGGCCATTAGGTTATCTCTGGCAATTTCTTTTTCTTGATTTTTTTGCTCGATTATCTTATCTAAATCTGCAACAAGTGCATTACACATTGGTAATACATGGAACTCTAGTTTATCTTCGGCTTCGAACATGATGAGAGGGTCATCATAAGATTCAAACTCAGCTAAAGAAACCATAATTTCTTTTTGTTTTTCCTGAATTGCTTCGTATTTCTGAAGAGCTAAATCTAAAGAGTCTTTAGAAGCACTATCCCAGTTTGCAGATAACCTCTCCAATCTTACTTTCAGCTCAGGATAAACCTCTCTGTTAATCGTCTTTAATTCTCTTTTATCATCTTCATCTTTAATTAAATAAACCCAGTTTGTAGTAAGTTCTCTCGATCTGGTAACTAAAAACTTAAACTCATTGAGTACATTTAGTGAAGGGTCTTTCTGGTCGTAAAGATCTTTAATAACAGACTCAGAGCGCGAAATAACTACAGTATTGAAAACTGCACTTACAGAAAACAATACTAATAGAATTAGGAATCCTAAAATTATTTTGCTTTTGATGCTGTTAAACTGCTCTAATTTCATGGATATGTTATTATTAATATAGTCATATTGAAGATTTCCCTAGTTAAACGCAGTGTTAAAGGTTTTAATGTGTGAGATATTGAATGTTTGCCAACAATCTGTTTAAACATTGATTATTGATTTTATGAGGAGGTTTGCAACACTATTTTCTGAATTAGATCAGACTAATAAAACCAATAAAAAAATTAGTCTTTTAAAGGAGTATTTTTTGAATGCACCTGATAAAGATAAGCTTTGGGTTTTGGCTTTTTTTACCCATAAGAGACCCAAGAGGCAGCTAAAAACATCACTTTTAAGAAGCTGGGTTACTGAAATAGCTCATATTCCAGATTGGCTTTTTAGTGAGTCGTATAATATTGTAGGAGATTTGGCGGAAACAATTTCTTTAGTATTGCCTGAACCTAAGCACAAATCAAATAAGTCACTGACTGAATGGGTAAGTTTTCTAAAGAGCTTAGGTGATTTAGATGAAGAGAAACAAAAGCAGGAGGTAATACAAGCCTTAGATGAATTAGAGCCACAAGAAAGGTTTATATTGGTTAAACTACTTTCTGGTGGATTTAGAATAGGAGTGTCGCAAAATTTAATTGTAAGAGCTGTTTCAGAAGCTACAGGAGTTGATAAGGCTGTTATTGCACATAGAATTATGGGTAATTGGCATCCTGATGAAATTACATTTAATGAATTGATCATTGAAGAAAGTCCTGATCAAGATATTTCAAGACCGTATCCATTTTGTTTAGCTCACCCTATTTCAGATGAGGTTGAAGACTTAGGCGATGAATCGGATTGGTTTGCTGAATGGAAATGGGATGGCATACGTGGTCAGATAATTGTTCGTAACAATCAGCTTTTTATTTGGTCTAGGGGAGAAGAATTGGTTACAGATAAATTTCCCGAATTCGAAACTTTTAATATAGATATTCCCGATGGAACAGTGTTAGACGGAGAAATATTATCTTACGAAAATGGAGTTCCTCTGTCTTTTGGAGAATTGCAAACTAGAATCGGTAGAAAGAATATTACCAAAAGCATATTGAAAAAAACACCAGTAGCTTTTATGGCATACGATATTCTTGAGTGGGAAAATAAAGATTTAAGAAATACCTTATTCGAAGAAAGAAGACAAATTTTAGAAAATCTGAATAGTAAAATCAGTCATAAGTCTTTTGTAATTTCTCCATTAGTAAAATTTTCAAGTTGGAATGAGCTAAAAGAAATTAGAAGTTTATCTAGAGAACACTTTGCTGAAGGGCTGATGTTAAAGAGAAAGTCTTCTGTTTACCATGTTGGCAGAAAAAGAGGTGATTGGTGGAAATGGAAAATTGATCCACTTTCTGTAGACGGTGTGCTTATTTATGCACAAAAAGGTCACGGTAGAAGAGCTGGTTTGTATACAGACTATACTTTTGGTGTTTGGGACGAAGGTGAATTAATTGTTTTTGCTAAAGCATATTCAGGATTAACAGATGCAGAAATAAGACAAGTAGACGCATTTATCAGAAGAAATACACAAGAAAGATTTGGCCCTGTAAGAACAGTAACTCCTAAATTAGTATTCGAAATAGGTTTTGAAGGTATTCGACAATCTAAAAGACACAAATCTGGTGTTGCATTAAGGTTTCCTAGAATATTAAGGTGGCGAAAAGATAAAACAATTGAACAAGCAGATACACTTGCTTCTTTGAATGATTTGGTAGAAAAATATACTACTCCATAAGTAGATTGATGAATATCTTAATAAAGAATCTTTGCAAAAAAATTAAAAATCATAAATTGCGAGAGACTTTATAAACATTTAGCAAATGAAATCTAAAATTAATCGAAAGGAGTTTCTGCAATATTCAGGCAAAGCTATTGCCGCTGGCTATCTTTCTTCTTGGATGTTATCTTCTTGTGCTGCTCCTGTAGGAAATGCTGAGAATGCTGGCAGAATGAAGAAGAGTTTAAAATTCGGGATGATAGAAGAAGATTTATCTGTTCTGGATAAATTTAAATTACTTAAAGATTTAGGATTTGATGGAGTAGAATTAGATAGTCCGAATGAATTATCAGAAAAAGAAATTTTAGATGCAAGAGATAAAACTGGGTTAGAAATTCCAGGAGTAGTAAACTCAGTTCACTGGAAATCACCTTTATCTGATCCTGACCCTGCGGTGAGAAAGAAATGTGTAGACTCTATGGAAA
Organism: Thalassovita sp.; assembly: GCA_002729595.1. Classification (GTDB taxonomy): domain Bacteria; phylum Bacteroidota; class Bacteroidia; order Cytophagales; family Flammeovirgaceae; genus Chondrinema. The sequence continues at coordinate 19,397 of PBYL01000342.1, forward strand.
CTGCTTTGCGTGACTGCAAAAAGTATGGTGGTACTACAGTTTTATTAGTGCCAGGTGTTGTTGGTGAAAATGTTTCTTATGATGAAGCATATGCGCGATCCCAAGAAGAGATTAAAAAAATATTACCCATTGCAGAAGAAACAGGTGTTAAAATAGCAATCGAAAATGTATGGAATAACTTTTTACTAAGTCCATTAGAAGCTGCCAGATATATAGATGAGTTTGAGAGTGATATGATAGGCTGGTATTTTGATGTTGGAAATATTGTGAGATATGGTTGGCCAGAGCAGTGGATCAGAATTTTAGGTAAAAGAATTATTAAAGTAGATATTAAAGAATATAGCAGAAAGCTTGCTAACGAAGAAGGCGTTTGGGAAGGTTTTAAAGCTGAATTGCTAGAAGGCGATTGCAACTGGCAAAATGTAATGACTGCTTTAAACGAAGTTGGTTATGCTGGTTGGGGTTCTGCAGAAATACCTGGAGGAGACAGAAAAAGATTAGAAAAAATTTCTCAACTTATGGATGAAATTTATTCTTACTATCCATCTCCTGCATAATTATAAAGTATTAAACTGGGTATTGCCAAGGGTCTCTATAAGCTCTACTTAAAAGTTTGTTGGCTTCATCATCATTGTGGATAATTTCTTTTTTACCATCCCAGCTAATGCTTCGGCCTAGTTTATAAGATAGCATACCCAAAAGACTCATATTAGTAGCATAATGCCCCTGTTGTATATCTGCAGCAGGGGTTTTATTATTCTCAATAGATTGCATAAAATCTGCCCAAAGTTCTGGAATATTTTGAGAGTCTGGTTCATGTAATTGATGATCTTGATGAATGATTTCTTTATTTTTATTTGATGGATAGAAAGTCCAACCATCGAGCCAACCCATGTGGAAAACACCTTCAGTTCCATAAAAATAAATACCAATATTATGCTTTTCTGTTGGGTTGGCAGAAAATAGCCTGTGTTCCCATGTTGCAGTAAATGACTCAAACTCAAAAGTAATTATCTGATGGTCTGGTGCATCTGTATTATCATTTCTTACAGCTCTGCCTCCAGTTGAGTGAACAGACTTAGGGTAGTTTTCTTCCGTCCACCACAAAATTTGGTCGAACCAGTGAACGCCCCAATCACCAGCTTGTCCATTTGCATAGTTTAAAAATTGCCTAAAACCTTTAGGGTGCATAGAAGGATTATAAGGTACCAAAGGAGCTGGGCCGCACCACATATTCCAATCTAATCCTTCTGGTACTTCTGCATCTGGCACAGGTTGACTATTATGGTAACCATAATGCACAAAAGACCTTACCATACCAATTTTACCTGCTTTACCAGATTTTAAAAATTCAATACCAGACATATTATGTGGTGATACGTGTCTGTGTAAACCCACTTGCATTACTTTACCAGTGTCTCTGGCAGCCTTTACCATAGCAATACCTTCTCTTATAGTATGGCCAATTGGTTTCTCAACATATACATGAGCTCCTGCATTTACTGCTGCAATGGCAATAAGCGGATGCCAATGATCTGGCGTAGCAACAATTACAATTTCAGGCTTTTCTTTCTGCAGAAGTTCTCGGTAATCTTTATAAGTTTTAGGATTATCGCTACAAAGTTTATTTACTTCTGTCATAGCAGAACTTAGCTGCCTATTATCTACATCGCAAAGGGCAACAACTTTAGAGCTGCCAGAAGCTATGGCAAATCGAAGAATATTCATTCCCCACCAACCACTGCCGATAAGAGCTGTTTTATATTTTTTTGCTTTAGAGTTGAGGTTAATGAGTGGGAGTGCAGAAAAAGCCAAACTGGCCATTGACGACTTTTTCACAAATGTTCTTCTTTCCATATTTATCAATTAGTTTCAGTTGTTAACTAAGTATTAGTTATTAGAA
>PBYL01000343.1 GCA_002729595.1 Thalassovita sp.
TCTTTTGCCTTCTTTTTCTTTAACTCTTCGGCATATTTATCTTTTATGGCTTGCTGTATTATCAGATATGTGCTCATCGAAATCAATACGATTAAAACCACTTCTGTTAGGTTTATAATAAATCCTTCTACAGTAGAAAATAATTCAGCAGCTTCAGTAGCGCCTAAAAACTCAAGCCAAGTAGAAATAATTTGAGTATCGATAAAAGTTACGATACCCATTGTAAGCAATAGCAAAATACTGAACTGTAGATATTTTTGTTTTTCCCAGTATTTTGGAATGATGTAAAAAATGTTGAGATAGCTAATACCAATGTAGAAAATAAAATTGATACTTTGGTTTAGTAAATTATGAATGAGGTTATTATGCCAAACCAAATCTCTGATAGAAAAAACAAGCCAAAGTATAGCCCAAAATACGATATGATATAATGGAGTTCGGAATATGGTATTTACATCTTTTTCTACTTCTTTAGCCATTTTTGCATATTAGTTTCGCTAAAATTAGCAAATCGGTAATATTAATAAAATCTAGCTTAGTTACTTTTCTTAGTATGCTCCATCGAAATGAAAACGCCAAAAAATATGCTTCGTAAACCTGCGGCTTGCTTTGGTCTTCGCGTAGTACCATCTGTTGCATAATCGTAACCAAAAATATTATCAGTATTAAGTATATTGTTGATAGAAAATACACATACTGTAAAGTGTCCACCTAAGCTTGTGAGATAAGAAAAGTCTGCACTTAAGTTATGGTAATTTGGCGTTTTGGAATCCATAAATGCTTCGCTTGAAGGATTATCGTATGGTCTACCTGTGGCAAATGCATATCTGGCTGAAACTCGGCTCGAAATAACCGGGATTGTATAGCGATAAACTACATTTAGTGTATGCTCTGCTATAAAATTAGGTGTTGCCTTTGTCGGGAAATCACGAAACAATCTTTTAGAGTCGATGTAAGAATAAGATATCCAATAATCAGAGTTTCTAATGGTTTTTTCATCTCTCCAGAATAGATCAATGCCTTTTGCATAACCATTGCCGCCATTGTAATAATCGAAGCTCATGGTTTCGTAATTGAACGCTGATGAGTAAGGGTCTCCTAAAACTAAATTGTCATATTCTTTATAGTAAAATTCTGATCTAAAAGTGTAGCTGTTCTCTTCCATCCATTGGAAATTGGCTATATAATGGCTAGCATTTTCGAAGTTTAAACTGCTTTGCTTACGGAGAAAATCAGATTCTGGCTGTTGGTAAAACTTGCCATATGCCAGAGAAACTTGTGTTTTTCGTCCAGTTTTATAAGCCATAGAAAGTCTTGGAGCAAGATTACTTTTCTGTATGATCTGATTGTTTTCTAGCCTAGCGCCAGCCCTCAATGCTAATTTTTTTCCGAAATGGATGTTCGATTCGGCAAATAGTGATTCGTAATTTCCTTTAATTGAAGTAAAGTATTGGTTAAACTGAAACTCATCATTCTGATGTTGAATTTCACCACCAAACTTTAGATTCATATTATTAAAAAGCTCTCTTTCAGCAGTAAGTTTCCCCATTACCATTCGCTCTGTAGCTGGAAAAACATCAACCGCCGTACCCATATCATCATCATTATAATTAAAGGATAAACCGCTATATAAAGCCCAATCGTTGCCAATTGGAAAAACTACCGAAGCACTGGCATAAAGGTTCTTGTTTTTGTTATAGAAACTTTCGTCGCCATCTACACCATCATAAGAAAGTTTGATCTCCGACTGATCGTAATTTACAAAAAGCTTTGCCATGCTTCCGCTTTTGCCTTTTTTCTGCATCACTAAAGAAGAACCTAAAGCTTCTGGCGCTTTATCCCAATCGACTCTTTGCTTGTTAATGCTGAAATATGGTTTTAGATTATTATATCGCAATCCACCAGAAACGGCTAAGTTTCCAATAGTTCTGTTGTGTGTGATATTAGCTCCCAATAAGGGCATAATGCCAATGTTTGTAGATGGAGTCTCTGGCAATTTCTCACTATCTAAAATAAGAACCGACGACAAAGCTTGCCCATATTCCGCTGAATAACCTCCAGTACTAAAAGCTACTCCACTAAACAAAAAAGGAGAAAACCTGCCTCTTTGAGGTATATCGGGCACATCGCTAAAAAATGGTTTGTTCACCAACATGCCATCTATAATGGTTTTGGTTTCAGAAGCGGTGCCACCTCTTACAAATAAGCCTGACTCATTGCCGACTTGCTGTGCTCCGGGAAGACTTTGTAAAGCTGCATAAATATCAGCCTGAGCACCCGGAGTTTGCACCACATCAAGCGGTTTTAAAACTACAGATTGTTTTTTGTCTGATACCTCAAACGATCCGGCTGTGATCTCTACAGCTTCCAACTCACTCGAATTAGATTCTAACTTAATGTCTAATTGAATGGGTTTTCCTTCGAGCGTTAGCGATTTACTATAATTTTCAAAACCGACATAGCTAATTACTAATTGAACTTTGCCTGTTGCCTTTGTAGTAAAATGAAACTCTCCCGATTCATTCGTAGCCGAACCATCATAAATATTTTCAAGATAAACATTGGCATAAGCCACAGCATGGTCTTTTTCATCAGTAACAATCCCAGTAATTTTTGTTTGCCCAAAGGCATGTAGATTTATGAATAAAAATAAACAGAGTAGATATCTCATGAAGTAAAAAATTTGAGAGCTTTATATGAACCAGTAGAGTGAAATGAGAATGAGGGAATTATACTTTGTTAAATTTTAGCTGAAAGCGAGGCTAATCTTTGATTATCCGGGAATTCATCTAAACCCTTTTTTAAATACACTTTGGCTTTATCGTATTTTTCTTCTCGCAAATAAAAACTAACAAGCATGTAATAGATTTCTTCTCTGCCCCAAGCTGGTGCAGCTTCGTCATTTATAGCTTTGTCTGGTAGGCTTAATGCTTTTAAGAATTGTGCTTCGGCAATATTGCCACCACCATATTCTTTAGGTGTGTAGTAATCGCTTGAGCCAGATTGTAAGTATGCTCTTAAGTTTTGGTCATTCAGTTTCATTGCTTTGTTGATGTAAGTCTTACTTTTATTGCTTAACATCATTGCCTGAGCTGGACGAACACTTATACTGATGCTCATCGCTCTTGCTAAAAGGGTATACTCTTCAGTATTTTTATCATCTTTATCTTTTAAAACATCAATAGCTTCTGTAAATGCATTTAAAGCATTTTCGCTATTTTCTTTGGATGCTTCCATTAAGTAAATTCCTAAACTTACATTAGCATACGACAACCAGTAAGTTGTCCAAGCATCTCCATCTTTTGAGTTTTCTAGTTCTGTAATAATGGTTTGGAGAGGACTAGCATCAGCTACAGCAAAACACTCATCAAACGATTGATTAATCTTATCTTCAATATTGGCTAAAGTAGTTTGAGCCATTGTGCTCAATGAGAAAAAGCAGCATAAAAAAACACCTAATAGAAATTTCATATCAATTTGTTTAAGGGGTTAGAAAAAAATTATATGCTAATAATAAACTTGAGGGATATGCTTAAAAAACAGAATGGATGAGTAGCATTAAAAAGTAGATGATTGGCTGCTGCTAGTAGACTTGTAATGTTATTTAAAGGAGATAATGATTTGCAAAAATCTTCCGATTTCTATTAATTTGTGCTTGTTATGAAAACACAAAGAAACTCCTTTCATTTCACCTTTCGAAACATTAAAAATAGGGACTCTTACCACTATTGCTAATAACTTTTTCTTCTGATTTTCAGTCTTAGGCACTATTCGTTTATTACGGCTAGCGTATGCTTTGCATATATCTATGTCGCAATAATGTATTTACTAATGTCTGTTTCAGACTATTTGTCTGCGGCTGTGCTGTATCAGAATTTCTATTAAAATTTTCTAATTCAAACATTAAAAAAAGTTTAAAATGCAATTACCATATATTGAGCCCTATAAAATTAAAATGGTGGAATCGATCAAAAAATCTACTGTTGAAGAACGCAAACAATGGATTAAAGAAGCCAAGTACAATCTGTTTAAACTATCAAGCGATAAGGTGATTATCGATTTGTTGACAGATTCTGGAACAGGTGCCATGTCTGACATGCAATGGGCAGAAATGATGCAAGGCGACGAAAGTTATGCAGGTTCTCGCTCTTTTGAAAAGCTGCAATCTATCGTAAAAGAGCTAACAGGTTTTCCTTATTTTATACCCACTCACCAAGGTAGAGCTGCTGAAAATGTGCTTTTTTCATCATTGGTAAAAGAAGGTGATTTAGTGCCTGGTAATTCTCATTTCGATACAACAAAAGGGCACATCGAATTTAGAAAAGCCACTGCAGTTGATTGCACAATCGACGAAGCTTTTGATACATCAAGCCTGCATCCTTTTAAGGGAAATGTGGATATTCAAAAACTGCAAGAGGTTATTGCTTCAAATCCTTTGGAAAAAATACCTTTCGTAATACTTACTCTTACATGTAATACTGCTGGTGGCCAGCCAGTATCGATGCAGAATATTCGTGAGGTATCTGCCCTTTGTAAGCAATATAACATTCCATTGTATTTTGATTCTGCTCGCTTTGCCGAGAATGCTTATTTTATTAAAGTGAGAGAAGAGGAGTTTGCAGATAAGTCCATCAAAGAAATTGTAAAAGAAATGTTTTCTTACGGAGATGGCATGACGATGAGTGCAAAAAAAGATGGTATTGTAAACATGGGAGGTTTTATTAGTTTACGAGATGCCCAAGTTTATCAGCAGTGTACCACCTTTAATATTATGTATGAAGGATTTATCACTTATGGAGGTATGTCGGGTCGCGATATGGGAGCATTAGCTCGTGGACTAGATGAAGCCACCGAGTTTGATTACCTAGAAAGCAGAATTCAACAAGTTCATTATTTAGGAAATCGATTAGTTGAATTTGGTGTTCCTGTACAACAACCATTTGGTGGCCATGCGATTTATGTAGATGCTGATAGATTTGTGCCTAACATTGCCAAAGCTGAGTATCGTGCTCAGGCATTGGCTATCGAATTATATATTACTGCCGGAATTAGAGGAGTGGAAATCGGAACCATTATGGCAGATAGAGATCCAGTTACGAGAGATAATAGATATCCAAAGCTAGAGTTGGTGAGGTTGGCTATACCAAGACGAACTTACACACTTTCGCATATGGAATATGTGGCAGTTGCTTTAAAGAATATCTACGATACTCGCCACGAGGCAAAGTTTGGTTATGAGATAAAATGGGAAGCACCGATAATGCGCCATTTCACAGTTGAACTTGAAAAAATAGGAATTAATTAATAATATCTCAATGTAATCTAGAAGGCTTTTCATCTTAAACATTTGATAAAGTCTTCTAGATTTTCGCTCTTATACTTCTTTAAATTTCCTGTCTAAGTAACCTTTCACAATCATTCATTTGCTTGTTTCGAAATTTGCAAATTAAGTGATTTATCCTTGAATTTAAATGCAATTTTAGAGATGATCAGTCTATGAATTAATTATTAAGTCGTGCGCAATTTAATTTGGCTAATAGTTGTTTAGTTTGAAATTCTTTGCACTATATTTAGTCCATGAAAAGGCTTAAATTGATACATCTTTATACAACATGCTAGAAATAAAAAATATACTTTTATTGGAAGATTCCGAGGCGGATCAGATAATGATTAAGAGACACTTATTAAACGCTGGAATATTCGCGAATATAATAGTATGTGATAATAAAGATTCTTTTAATAGAAACATCAAGAATTTAAAACCAGACTTGGTTCTATTAGATTACCATGTTCCTGGTTTTAACTATAATGAAGCTTTCAATATTCTAAAAAAGATTAATCCTAATATTCCTGTAATTTATGTAACAGGAGTTATCCCTATAAACATCGCTTCTCAAACAAGTTTGGTAGATGCAGATGCCTATGTCATCAAAGATAATTTGAGCGATTTACCATTGGTTGTTCAAAGTGTTTACCTCCATAAAATAGCTGAAAATGACAAAAAAAAATCTACCAATTTAGATGAAGAAGATAAGCGCAAGAGGTTGTTGGAGCTGATGAGAAACAATAAAATCTTTATGGGATTTTTAAACAATGGGTTGGAGTAGCACACAGATATAATTTTATTTGAATACAAGATTTAAATTTCGACTACAACAAAGGCAGATTTGGTCACAAACTTAATTGTAGAAATCTATTTCTTTGCATAGATAGAATACAGAACTATTTACTCAGTTCGAGAAAAGCTAATAATTCTGTTTAAATTAGAATACAATGAGAGATCAGGCAATTAATAGAATCAAATCTGTTTCTGAATACCATAAACTCAAAGGACTTTCGAGTCCCGATCATCCTTTGATTAGTGTGATAGATTTTACTACAATAAAGAATGCTGTTGATGCAAAAAATACCACATTCATTTTCGATTTGTATGCAATTGCCTTAAAACGTGGTTTTAAAGGTAAAATGAGGTATGGGCAGCAAGAATACGATTTTGATGAAGGTGTCTTATCTTTTATTGGTCCGGGGCAAGTGTTTTCATTTGATGTACATCTAAATACTAATCTTTCAGGTTTTCTAATACTTTTTCATCCAGACTTTCTTTGGAATACTGAGCTAGCAAAAACGATTAAATCTTTCGAGTTTTTTAACTATTCCGTAAACGAAGCTTTGTTTCTATCTTCTAAAGAAGAACATACGCTTAAGGTAATTACAGAAAACATTATAACAGAGTATAATAGCAATATTGATGAGTTTAGTCAACACCTAATTATAAACCAGCTTGAATCTTTTCTCATTTACTCCGATAGGTTTTATCATAGACAGTTTTTAACTCGAAAAAAGAGTAGCAATATCATTATAAACCAATTTGAAGAAGTGCTGGATGATTATGTAAATAGTAATCAGATACTTGAACTTGGCATACCAACAGTTAAGTTTCTTTCTCATTCTTTAAATATTTCATCTAACTATTTGAGTAGGCTATTAAAAACGCTTACCGGTAAAACTACACAGCAACATATACACGAAAAACTCATAGATACAGCCAAGATTAAACTATCTACAACTAATTTATCTATTGGAGAAATTGCTATGGAATTAGGCTTTGAGCATTCTCAATCTTTTAGCAAATTATTTAAAGCAAAAACCAATTTTTCACCAGTAGAATTTAGGCAATCATTTGTTTAAAAACATCCTCAAAAACTTCTATTAACTCTTTGTAGAAGCTAAAATCAATTAATCAAATTTCATATTATGCTAATTATTCACAAGAAGTTTGTTCAGGTGAACTGGACTTATTATGCAAAAATTAAAGCTTTTAGTCTTTTAATTCTAGCCATTTTATTCTTAAACCAATCACTTTTTGCGCAGAAGGTTTTGGTCTATTCGGATCATCAGCCTTTAGAAGGTATGCGAACTAAATTTCTAAACGAGGTATTTTTTCCAGCCATCGAGAGGGAATCAAATGGAAGGTTAAAAGTAGAAACTCATTGGGATGGTGAACTTGCTATTGCCTACGAAGCACTTGGAGCTGTGAGCGATGGAACCAAAGTAGATATGTCGACAGTAGTGCCCGAGTATACGGCTAAAGAATTAACCTTACACCAGATATTTAAGAGTTTTCCAGTAGGGCCATCCGGCAAAGATCAAGTAGCACTTTTTAGAAAAATATATGCCACTATACCTCAGTTTGCAACAGAATTGGATAATAATAACATTGTGGAAATCTTTCTAGGTACAGGTTATCCGGTTGGTTTTTTTAGTCGTGAGCCTTTAGCCAATATTGATGGACTAGAAGCTAATAAATGGCGGTCTGCCAGCTTTTGGCATCTTGACTTTTTGAAAAATTTAGGTGCTATACCAGTGAGAATGCATTGGGGAAATGAAATATACGAAGCATTGCAAGAGAATAAGTTAGATGGGATAATGGTAAATGTAGATAGCGGATATAACTTAAAAGTGTATGAACATGCACCGCACTTGTTGGTCTCTCAAAATTTGTGGTTGGGTCATTTGTACATGGTGACTATAAACAAAGAAACTTGGCAAGAGCTTAGCACAGAAGATCAGCAGGCGATACACAGAGCGGCTATATATGCATATAAATCTCTTGGTAAAGTAATGGACAAAAGTTTTAAGTCGCAGATGAAAGCCTTGGAAAAGGAGGGAACTTCAATTCGATTTTTAAAAGCAGAAGAGCTTGAGAATATTAAAACAAATTCAAAATATACTGAGGTTCAAGATAATTGGGTAAAAGAACAAGCAGCACAAGGTAATATACAAGCTGCTGTAGTAATGGAAAAAGTAGGCGAATTAGTTAATGAAAGTGTGAAGAAATAACCTGAAAATTCTTTTCAGATTTTAGATATGTTACTATTCTGATGTAAACAGCGAGATTTTAAGGGAGTAAATTAGAATTCGTGGTTATATTATCTTAATATGATTGATAAAAGCCTCTCAATTAGGATATTAAAATAATCATGAAATTTTATTCCCCAACTTTGTTGATAGCTTTTCTATTGCTAACAACTTGTACAAAAACTAGTAATGAAACAAACACCCCTAAAAGCACCGAACTTTATAAAGGACCTATAATAGATATGCATATACATTCCATAGAAGAAAATGAGCTAAGTCCAGATTCTATGGCGATGTGTCTGCCTTTGTCTACGATAGTCGAACACTTTGACCCTAAAGATGAATATGGAGATATATTCTGGGGAAAGTTCGGAAATCCAGATTGTAAAAATCCAATTTGGTCTCCCACAACTTATGATGCATATATTCAAAGACTTAAAGGTCAAATTGATAAATACCAACTCAATGCAATTGTGAATGGAGCAATACCTACAAACCAAAAACTGATTGACCATTTTCCAGATAATATTCAACATGCTTTGCAGTTCCGGATTAATAGAGACAATATTTCTGTAGATAGCCTCAAGACGCTATTCCAAAAGTTTGATATTAAAGTACTTAGTGAAATCACAAATCAGTATGGTGGAATAGCTCCAAATGATCCACGAATGTTTCCTTATTATGAGTTGGCGCAAGAACTCGATATTCCAGTAGGTATACATATGGGAAGTGGTTTGCCTGGTACTCCATTATTTCTATATCCAGATTATAGAGTGGAATTCTCTAATCCATTATTGTTAGAAGATGTGTTAAAGAAGTTTCCCAAACTTAGGATTGCTGTAATGCATTATGGTGAGCCTTTTATCGATGAGATGATAGCCATGATGGTTTCTTATCCGCAATTGTATGTTGAAATTGGAGGTATCATGTGGGCTTATCCTAAAGAATATTTTCACGAATATCATCTCAAAAAAATGGTAATGGCAGGTTTTGGAAAGCGAATTTTATTCGGTTCTGATATGATAATCTGGCCAGAATTAATTGGTGAATCTATCTCGATTATAAATGATGCACCTTTTTTAACTTATGAGCAAAAGGCAGATATATTTTATAATAATGCAGCAAGGTTTCTGAGACTTAAATCAACAGATAATTAAAGTTTATAACATAGTATAAGATTGGTCAATTCATGGAATTATCATGATGGGATTTTAAAGACTTACTTCAACTTTCACGGAAATTTCCTAATACAATTTCAGTAAGTTTTGAATAGCATTGTAGTAGCTTATTTTCTTAAAATTGATGGTTTTGTGTCAAAATTTAAGAATTGAATTCTTCTTATTGGTACAAAATCTTTTTGCACACATTGTTATTGAAATTAGCTTTTTAAAAAAGGCTCAGATCTTCTAAAAATGCTTAATTTAGAAGATCAACAACAATCTAACAATGATTTTTAACTTACTATGAGACAACTTTTAATTCTCATTCTTGCAGTAATCTCGTTGCAAGCATGTAACAAACCACCCGAGAAAAAAATTGTAGAAATTAAGGGCATCGATCCATCTTTACGTCCCGGAGATAACTTTTTCAGGTATGCAAATGGCATATGGTACGACTCTGCCCAAATACCATCGAACCAAGCAGGAGTAGGAGCCTATATGTTTATGAATTTCCCACAAAGAATGCGTTTATTGGGAATTTTAGATAGCATTTCTAAAGGTGATTTCCCAAAAGGTAGCATTGAGCAAAAAGTAGGTGATTTTTATGCATCAGGTATGGATACCGCTGCAATTAATAAGTTGGGTTACGAGCCTATCAAACCTATTTTCGCTGAGATTGATGCAATTTCCGACATTCCATCTCTAATGAAATATGTAGCTGATGCAGCAAAAGTCTATAACAATTCAATTATTGGCTTTCGAGTTTCTCCAGATGATAAAAATAGTAGCATGAACATCGCCAGCGTCCATCAAACTGGAATTGGTTTACCAGAAAGAGGCTACTATTTCAAACTAGATTCATCGACTACAACCATCCAACAAGCTTATAAAAAGTATCTTACTACGCTTTTTAAACTTACTGGAAGCCCAAGTGCTGAAGCAGTAATGAATACAGAGATGATTTATGATATTGAAAAGCAGATTGCTCGTTCGCATAGAACTAGGGTAGAACTTCGTGATGTAAAAGCTAATTATAACAAAATGGCTGTTTCAGAGCTTGAGAAAATGCATCCGAATATTGCTTGGCCAACATTGCTCAATAATTTAGGTGCTCAAACAGATTCTATCGATGTCGGACAACCAGCCTATTATGAGAAATTAAATGAGTTGCTCAGTACAATTCCTGTATCAGATTGGAAAGTATATTTAAAAGCACAATCATTGACCAACTTTGCTGATTATTTAAGCCAACCATTTGTAGATGCTTCTTTTGAATACTCTAAAATCTTAACAGGTCAGTCAGTGCCAAAGTCTCGTGGTGAAATTATTACTAGTGCTGTAGATCGTAATTTAGGTGATGCATTGGCTCAGTTGTATGTGAAGCAATATTTCCCAGAAGAAGCAAAGAAAAGAATGCTGGTTTTGGTAAATAATGTACAGAAAGCTTATGCAAAAAGAATAGATAATCTTGAATGGATGAGCGATAGCACGAAGATAAAAGCAAAAGAAAAGCTTGATGCTATTACTAAGAAAATTGGTTATCCTGATAAGTGGAAAGATTACAGCAGTGTAGAGGTGAATAGAGATACCTATTTTGAAAATATTATGTCGGCTAGAGCAGATAGCTATCAGCGACAAATTGAAAAGCTAGGCAAACCTGTAGATAAAGCTGAGTGGTTTACCACACCTCCAACTGTTACTGCTTACAACAATCCATCAGCTAATCAGATAGTTTTTCCTGCGGGTATTTTGCAACCTCCTTACTTCGATAACGAAGCTGATGACGCACTCAACTACGGTGGTATAGGCTTTGTAATTGGTCATGAGTTTACCCATACTTTTGATGACCAAGGAGCACAGTTTGATAAAGAAGGCAATGTAAAAAACTGGTGGACAGAAGAAGATTACACGAAGTTTAAATCTAAAACACAGCAAGTAATTGATTTGTACAGCACCTTTACCGTGTTAGACAGTATGCATGTAAATGGTGCTATGACTGTGGGAGAAAACACCGCGGATATTGCAGGTATCGCAGTTGCTTACGATGCATTTAAAATGACTGAGCAAGGTCAGGATACTACCAAGTTAGGCGGTTTTACACCAGATCAGCGTTTCTTCCTTTCAGTTGCTAGAGTTTGGAAGGTAAAAATGAAAGATGAGTTCTTGCATTTATGGCTGCATAACAACTCGCATTCACCACCCATGTGGCGTGTAAATGGTCCGTTGATGAATACAACTCCATTCTACGAAGCATTTAGTGTTACACCAGAAGAAAAAATGTACTTACCAGAAAGTGAGAGAATTACTATTTGGTAAAAGAGAATAATAAACCTCACCGATATAATGAGTATCGGTGGGGTTTATCTTTTTAATGTAGGCTATTTACTCATTGAGTAATATGCTTTTGATTTTTTCTTTTCTAATTGTGCTGATAATCCCAATACTGTAAAGCACCATATTACACTTAAAAAATTGTTTAAGTTGTCCTTTGCCGCTTCTTTGTCAACTACAACAGACGAAATCATTATGCTAAATTCATATAATAAGTATAAGGGTAGCGCAAGAAAGATTTGAGACATAGGCTCTGGTGGAGTAATAATCGCACTAATTATCAATATTACTACAATGGCATGTTTTCTCAGAGCTTTTAGCATCTGTGGTGTAACTAATCCTATTTGCGAAAGGAAAAATATTACAATTGGCAACTGAAAAGCTATACCACAACTCAAAACTAGCATTGCTACAGTTTCGACATAAGAAGTTAAATCAATTTCATTAATAATGCTGCCACCATCTACTATTTGGTAA